>JAMOQV010000172.1 GCA_027068615.1 Helicobacteraceae bacterium
CTCATTTAAAAATGACTCTATATAATCATAAGAGTTTAAAACTACATACTCACCATTTGTAGAGTTTTGTTCTTCTACAAATCCATCTTTTCTTAGTCTGTCTATTATCTTTTGTATATATTCTCTGTTTGTATTTGCATTTAGACCTTTCATCTGCGATACTATCTCTTGTAGTTCTATGTTGTTGTTTAGTAAGTTTTCAACTGAATCTAGTCTAAACCTGTAACCAACTCCAAAGTTGCTATCTAGCATCTTTAAAAAGTTTGCTATCTCTATATAATCAACAACTCTTTCTAAAGCACTTGGGGTATTTGGAGCATCATCGTGTGCAAAATAAAAGTAACCCTCTCTTCTTATCAGAATATACCCTATAGCTCTAAAATACTCTCTAACTTCTACCTCTTTAGAAACTATCGCTTCATAGATCTCATTGTTACCTTTTTTGGAACTGTTTTCATTTATAAATTCCCCTTTTAGGATGATATTGTAAATCTTTTGTAGATACTGTGGTAGTAACTCTTTTGTA
The DNA here is from genome assembly GCA_027068615.1 of Helicobacteraceae bacterium. GTDB lineage: Bacteria > Campylobacterota > Campylobacteria > Campylobacterales > Sulfurimonadaceae > Sulfurimonas. The sequence goes on from JAMOQV010000172.1 coordinate 527, forward strand.
TCTATTAGCATCATAGCCCCTTTACTATTATGTATTTTCTTTTATCTATCTCTATAAAATCATCGCCAACTTCATACTCTAAAAAGTTATGTTTTAACAACCGTACAAACACACCTAAAAGTTTTGCTCTATCTATGCCATTTTTATATAAAAAAGTTGCCAAATCATCATCTTGAGCTAAAAACTCTTTATGAAGTTTAGGGTAATTGTATAGAGTTTTTTCTATCTCTTCTAACTCATCTATATCGTAACTTAACTCTGCTTCTTCTTTTGTATCTTGAAGCTCAATTTGTCTTTTTTTAATGCTCTCTTGGATGGTATCTATATACTCAAACACTCTATCGTCTGGGTGGATTTTTCTCTCTTTTACAAAACTTACTATATGTTTTTGTTTAGATACTCTCTCTTGTATATCTGTTTTTATAAAAAGTTGGTTTTGTTGTTTTAACTCTCTTAACTTTTGTAGTTTTTTTATAAACTCTCCATCTTTTATAGACTTGTTTATAAACTTTTTTATCTCCTCATATAGCATCCTAAAAGAGTATTCAAGTTCTAATGTGTTTTTATTTATCTTTAGTATAAGGTGATTTATCCGTGTGTTATTTATAGACTTAAAAAAGTTTTTTTGCTCTTTTAAAAATCTATCTACACTTATAGAAGCTTGGATAAGTTGTTGTATCTCTTTTTTGGATAGTTTTAGTTTGTCCATCTTTATATCAAAGTTTGGCTCATTTTTAAAAGCAAATATAGAGTTAGAAGATATAGTATAAAGGTTATATCTTAATATCGTTGGTATCTGGTTTAAAAGCTTTGATATGGCACGAATCTCTTTATATGCATCTTCACCTGCTGTTACTCTTTTGTTATAGTAGTTAAGTTGGATTTTTAGTTTTGAGATTTTATCATCTATGCTACTTATAGTTGTTTCATCATTTTGTCCCAACCTAGTTTTATAGTACTCCTCAGTATCTGAAGATAAAGATAGTTCATCCTCTAAAGCATCATACTCTATGATATCAAGCCTTATGGCATCATCTATCTTAGCATTTTTATAAGTATCTCTTAGTATATCGTTTGGTCTTGTCTCATAAGTGTAGAGTTCTTGTATAACATCTCTACAAGAGTTTTGAGTTTGAATAATGTCTATTATATTTTTATTTAGTGCCATATCTACTTTATCTGATTATTTTATTTAAGTAATTTTAATGACGAAAAAAATATAGGCAAAAAAACCTATATTTTAGAAGATTAAAGGATTATTGTATCATCTCTCTCAGGTGAAGTTGAGATAATTCCAACTTTAGTTTTGCTTATCTCTTCGATAGTTTTTACAAAGTCTTGTGCATTTTTAGGAAGTTTGTCAAACTCTCTTACACCAACAGAACCAGTCCAACCTTTAAAAGTTTTATAAATTGGTTTTACTGCATCTAAATCAGCTGGCATATAGTCTATCTCTTTACCCTCATACTCATAAGCAACACAAAGTTTCACTTCATCAAAACCATCTAGTACATCAAGTTTCATAAGTGCTAATTCATCACAACCATTTAGTCTTGAAGCATGGCGAGTTGCAATAGCATCAAACCAACCACATCTTCTAGCACGACCAGTTGTTGTTCCAAACTCATGACCTTGCTCACCTAGTCTTTTTCCATCTTCGCCAAAGTCTTCAGATGGGAATGGTCCATTACCAACACGAGTACAGTAAGCTTTTACTATACCTGTAACTTTTCCTATATCTTTAGGATTGATGCCAAGCCCTGTACAAGCACCAGCACTAACTGTTGCAGATGAAGTTACATAAGGATAAGTTCCATGGTCGATGTCAAGTAAAGTACCTTGAGCACCCTCTAGTAGAACTTTTTTGTTATCTTCATCTAGTGCCTTCCAGATAAGTTGAGTTGTATCTGTTATAAAAGGTTTTAGTTTTGCATTGTAACCTTGAAGCTCTTCTAAAAGCTCCTCTTTATTAGGCGTAGCTATATCCATAACATCAAAGATGGCACGGTTTTGCTCAAAATACTCTAAGATTTTCTCACAAAGATTTGCAGGGTTTAAAAGCTCTCCAACTCTAAAACCAACACGGTTGATTTTATCGCTATATGCAGGTCCTATACCTTTTCCAGTAGTACCGATAGCTTTATCACCTTTTAGTTTCTCTTTTGCTTGGTCTATTAAAGCATGATATGGTAGGTTTAAATGAGCTTTATCTGAGATAAAAAGACGATTCTCTAAGTTGTCAAACTGCACCATCTCTTTTATGATAGACTCAGGTGAAAGAACTACCCCATTTCCAATTACATTTATAGCCTTAGGGTTTAGTACACCTGATGGTATAAGATGAAGTGCAAATTTTACACCATCTACCCATATAGTATGACCAGCATTGTGTCCACCTTGACTTCTACAAACCATATCATACTCAGATGCTAGTTTATCAACTATCTTACCTTTTCCCTCATCACCCCATTGGATGCCTACTATCAAATCTGCTTTATTCATTATTATCTTTTTCCCTTAAAACTGTTTATAATCCCAAATTATGTAATAGAAATTTATAAAATTTATCTATACTTGTGATTAAGGGGTGTTTAGTAAAAATTTTAAGCTACCTTATTGGTAGTGTAAATTTTTAATAAATGCCCCTTGATTGCAATGATAGAGTACAATTTTTAATTTCTATTGCATAATTTGGGATACTATATTGGTTTGAAATAAAAATTATTTTATGATACAATTATACTTATGGAGTCAGAGCATAAAGCTCTAACTTTTAGTATAACGACGGTGCGAACGTCATTACAACCATAAGTATAATGATTAGTCTCATTACTATTTCCTCCTTTTTGGAGGAACCCAACTTTCCAATTCCCTTTACTTACACCCTATCGCACAAGAAGTAAATAGTAACTGTATCGTTAAAATTATATCATAATAAAAATTTTATTTCTTACTTATAACCTCGATAATCTCATCTGTATATATCGCAAAACCAACCGATGTTAATTCATCATTTTTATATCTTCCACCACGAGCAAAAACTTCATTATCTTTTATAACTCTAAAAAATAACTCATCGTAGTAAAGCATTTTTGCATAGTAAATTGGTGCTAAAACACTTTTAATGCAAGATGTTTGCTCACATAAATCTTTCATCTTTAAAAGTTCTGTTTTTATCTCATCTGGTACTATTTCTAAAATCTCATCAACTTGTTCTATATGTTGAAGATAAACAAGTTTGCTTAACCATTCAACTTTTAAGTTTAAGAATTTTTCTATATTTAGGTGTCTAAAATCATCTAATGATAACTCATCAAACATATCTACTAAAATATGTGGAATTTTCATATTTGAGATTTGCACAAGTGGTTTAACTTCAAGCTTATTAAATATATCACTAGCGATATTTAACACTTTTGATAAATCTTTTTCACCCATATACTCAACACCAACTTGATTTTGTTCAGTTGTTGGGTATGTATAAACTGGTTGTATGTAAAACCACTTTTTTTGCTTAGTATTTCTACCTAGTCTTTTTTCTATGATGCGAACAACATCTATCGTTGAGTCTGCTCTTAGAGATATAGAGTTGTTTTTTGCATCATTTATACGGATAAGCTCTTTTTCATCAGCTATACTTGTATGTTGATGGTAAGAAAATACAGGTGTTAAAATCTCTTCAAAACCATTTTCATCTAAAATCTCAGATGCAACATTTTCAATCTTTCTTTTTATCTTGGCACTATCTCCAAAGTAAAGTTTACTCCCTTGTGGGATTTCGTGTTCTAAAACCATCTAGATTATACCAATTCTAAAAATAGTTGATTGAAAACTTTTGATGCTGTACCATCATAAGTTCTACGATTAAGCTTATCTAATGCTAACTCAACTGCATTTACAACCCATGCCATCTCATAAACAGGTATAAGCCCCATTTGGTTAATTCTAAATATCTTACCTTTTAAGTGGTCTTGACCACCAGCTACATTTACAGAGTATTCCTCTTTTAAAATCTTTCTTATCTCAGATGCATTTTCATCATCTATCGTTGTCATAGATTTTGCAGGATTTTTTGGATAACTATGAAGTCCGATAGCTTCTAATGCACCTCTAACTGCTTTTGCTCTAAGAGTTGTTTCATTATAAAGTTTTTCTATCCCACCGTCAGCTTCGATAGTTTCTAAAACCTCTAAAAGCCCTATGATAAGAGTTGTAGCTGCTGTATAAGCTGTAGTGTTTTGTTTTTGTTTTTTTATCTCAGATGCAAGGTTTAGGTAGTAACCCTTTCCACTTCCAATTTTTTGTATCGCTTTATTTGAGAGTCCAAGGATTGCAAGACCTGGTGGTAACATAAGTGCTTTTTGACTTCCTGCGATTAGACAGTCTATATTTGTTACATCAATTTTTTCAACACCAACAGCTGTGATACCATCAGCGATAATCATAATCTCTGGATTGATTGCTTTAACAGCAGATGCTATCTCTTCAACACTGTGGCGAAGTCCACCAGCTGACTCTGAGATTTGAATAGCTATAGCATCTATGTTAGAGTTGTTTTTTACAGCTTCAACAACTGCTTCAACATTTACAGGTGTATCCCACTCATTTTTAATCTCAACTGAACCAAGATTATGCGCTTGTGCGATTTTACCAAATCTCTCTCCAAACTTTCCACTGTTTACATTTAAAAGTGTGTTATGGCAAAGGTTTATAACAGCTGATTCCATTGCACCTGTACCACTTGAAGCTATCATAACAACTTCATCTGTTTTAAAAAGATTAAAAAGGTGTTTACGAGTTTTCTCAAAAATTGCTTCAAATTCAGGTGTTCTATGATGCATAGTTTCATCCGCCATAGCATTTCTAACATTTTGAGGTACTGGAGTTGGTCCAGGTGTAAAAAGTAACATATTTTGTTCCTAAGATATTTATTTAAGTATCCGCATTATATTCTAATATATATTAAAGTTAAATATATGCTATAATCGAATTATGAATATATTTGATGCGATAACTTTAGGGATAATTGAGGGTTTTACAGAGTTCTTACCTGTATCATCAACTGGGCATATGATAGTGGCAAGTCAATTTCTAGGGATTGACCAAGATAGTGTAACTATGGCTTTTGAAGTTATCATACAGTTTGCTGCTATTTTAGCAGTTATATTTAACTATAAAGATAAGATTAGTATAAAAAAGATAGATTTATGGACAAAAGTTATATTGGCTTTTATCCCTCTTGGGGCTGTTGGTTTTATTTTTTCAGACCAGATTAAAGAGTTATTTAGTGTGCAAATTGTTGCCATTATGTTTATAATTGGTGGTGTTATATTTGTACTTGTTGAGAGGTTTTTTATACCAAACGAAGAGCATCTTATAGATGATGTTGAAGAGGTAACTGTAAAACAAGCACTTTGGATAGGTTTTGCTCAGATTTTTGCACTTATACCTGGGACTAGTCGTGCTGGTTCTACCATCATAGGTGCTTTACTTGTTGGACTTAGTCGCAAAGCTAGTGCGGAGTTTAGTTTTTTACTAGCTCTTCCTGTTATGGGAGCTGTAACTGCTCACGATATACTAAAACATTATGATGAGTTTGTGGGAGTAAATCTTATAAATTTGGGTATTGGGTTTTTAGTAGCATTTGTTGTTGCTTACTTTGTTATGAAGCTTTTTATAAAATTCTTAGAAAAATTTACATTTATGTTTTTTGGTATATATAGAATTTTATTTGGTGTTTTACTTTTAGCATTTTTTAATTAAAAAATATTATGAATAAAAAAACTACTTATCTTTTTTATATATTTACTGTATTAATTAGCTTAACTATTGTTGAAATAATATATCTTGATATTACACATAGTATTTCAGAAAAAAAAATATTAAAAAAGAATGATTTTGTATCTTTAGTTGGATTAACTGATTTAGCTATATCTACTGAAGCTACATATATCAGAAATAGAAGTGTAAGTGATATTTTTTCTATCTATAAAGATGATCCAACATTAAGAGAATATTTTCCATCGACCTATTCTATATCTTATTCTCATATTATAAATCCAAACAAAACTGAGGGTACTAATGAAAAATAAAATAAATATATATCTTATTGAATATGCAATAAATTCTATACTAAGACAAAAAGCAAAAAACTTTTTTATAGTTTTTGTTTTTATACTTTTAATTTTTTTATTAACTTCTATTTTTTTTATAACTAATTCTATAAAATATGAATTAGAAACTACTGTAGATAGTTTACCTCAAATAATTGTTCAAAAGATAAAAGCAGGAAGACAATACGATATAGATGAAAATGTAGTAGATCAATTGATAAAAATTGAAGGTGTAAAAGATGTAGTTTCTCGTGTTTGGGGATATTATTATTTTGCTAATGCAGGTGTGAATTTTAGTATTGTAGGTTTAAACGAGTATGAAAATCAATACAAAAATAGTTTTAAAAAAATTATACAAAATGTTGAGTTAGAAAAAGGCAATACAAGCTTTATGGTTATGGGTCAAGGGGTTCAAAAAGTATTAAATGAGAATTACTATGATAAATATTTTAATTTTATTAGACCAAATGGAACTTTGAAAAAAGTAAATTTTGCTGGTACTTTTGATGCAGATACAGAACTAGAATCAAATGATGTTATAGTTGTCTCAAAAGATACATTTAGAGATATTTTTGATATGGATGAAAATAAAGCTACTGATATTGTGGTAAAAGTATCAAATCCAAAAGAGATATCAATGATAGCATCAAAAATAAAATTAATTTATCCAGATACAAGAGTTATAACTTCTGATGATTTAAAAGTAAGTTATCAAAATATTTTTGATTATAAAAGTGGAGTTTTTTTAGCTATTTTTATAATTTCACTTTTTACATTTTTTATAATTATATATGACAAATCGAGTGGTCTTACAAGTGAAGAAAAACGGGAGATAGGCATACTCAAAGCTATTGGTTGGAAGATTGATGATGTATTAAAAGAAAAGTTTTATGAAAGTTTTATTATCTCTTCTTTTTCTTATATATTTGGTGTAGGACTCTCATTTATATATGTTTATATATTTCATGCTCCATTATTGCAAAATATATTTACAGGATATTCTCAATTAAAAACAAGCTTTGAACTACCTTTTATTTTTGATATACAAACCTTATTTTTAGTTTTTTTCCTTAGTGTACCTAGTTATATAGGTGCTACTATTATACCATCGTGGAGAATTGCTACTTTGGAAGCTGATGAGGTAATAAGATGATAGAATTAAAAAATATAACTAAGATATATGGTATCAATACAAATAATAAAGTTATAGCTCTTGAAGATATAAATTTAAAAATCAAAGAGGGTGAGTTAGTTGTTTTAAGAGGAGCTAGTGGTAGTGGTAAAAGTACTATTTTATCATTGATTGCAGCTTTAAGTAAACCAAGTAGTGGAGAGGTTATAGTAGATAATAAAAGGATTTCAAAATTACAAGATAATTTTGCTTCAATATATAGACGGGACAATATAGGTTTTGTATTTCAAAAGTATAATCTTATATCAACTCTTAGTGTTAAAGAAAATATAATACTTCCTCTAGTTCCTTTAAATTTGGATGTCAAAGATGTTGAAGATAAATTATCAGTTGTAACTAAAAGATTTAATATAGCTCATAAAGAAAATACAATTGTTCGTAATCTCTCTGGTGGAGAACAACAACGAGTAGCAATAGCTAGAGCAAATATTAATAATCCAAAAATAATATTAGCAGATGAGCCAACAGCAAATCTTGATGAAAAACTTTCTTTAAATTTTATAGATATTTTAAAAGAATTAAAAAAATTAAATAAAACTATTATTATAGCTACTCATGACCCTTTATTTTTTGGTTTAGATTTTGTTGATAGAGAACTTAAAATTCATAATGGGAAAATCATATCATGATACTTTCCCCTGAAATTTTAGCAATACTAATCTTAGATTTTATTTTTATTTTTTTTGCAATTATAGCATTTATATTGAGTATAAAAATATTTTTAGGTTGGGATGCTAATTCTACAACTAAAAAGCAATATAGATTAGAAAAACAAAGTTTTTTAACTGCTATAATTATAAAATATATTTTTATAGTTAAAGTGCCTTTATTTCTCTTTTTTATATTTACCCTTGATAAAATGTCAAATGTCATAATAGGGGCTATGTGTGCAGCAGGAGTTGTTGATGCTACACCTTATGGTATTTATCTTTTTATATTTAAAATTATGAACTTATATTTTTTTGGATATTGGTTGGTTATTCATAATGAAGATATAAAGTATGAAACACAACCATATACGAGATTAAAATTTGGTATATTTATAGGTATATTTTTTCTATTTATTGTAGAATTAATACTTGAATGGCTAATGTTTTCATCTATCAATATTGATAAAATGGTTAGTTGCTGTGGGACATTATATTCATCATCATCAACTTCTTCAATATCAATAATTTTTCATATAAATAAAACTCTTCTCTTATCTATTTTTTATGGAAATTTTTTATTTATCTACATTTTTTATCTATTAAGAAAAAAATATCTTTTTGTAATAGCAAATATTTTATTTATATTAACGGCAATTAGTTCCCTTATAGTATTTTTTGGAACATATATTTATGAATTACCAACACACCATTGCCCATTTTGTTTTTTACAAAGTGATTACTATTATGTAGGTTATTTAATTTATACACTTCTTTTTATTGGAACATTTTATGGCATAATAACTGGTTTTGTAGAAAAATCAAAAGGAAATAAGATAGAGAATTATAAAATATCTGTAATATTTAATTTTCTTTATGTTATATTAGTGAGTTTGTATCCTATAATTTTTTATATAAAAAATGGTGTATGGCTATAAATAAATAAGAGGATTTGTTTTGAAATTTTTAATTTTAATTTTTTTAATTTTTGGTTTTTGGGCTTGTGATAAGAAAAATTCAACAGAAGTTAAAGAAGTGCATTGGGATAGAGATATGTGTGCAAGATGTGTTATGGTTGTAAGTGATAGACATAACACAACTCAAGTTATAAATCCAGAAACTGGTAAAAGCTATATGTTTGATGATATAGGATGTATGGTTTTGTGGTTTAGAGATGAACATATAAAATGGAAAGATAAAGCAATAATCTGGATAACAGATAAAAAAACTGGAAAATGGATAGATGCAAAAAAGGCTTTTTACGATACTGAAAATGTAACTCCTATGGGGTATGGTTTTTGTGCTTATAAATCAAAAGATAGTATTAAAAAAGGTCAAGAAATTATAGATTTTAATGAGGTAGTAAAAAGGGTGAAGATAATTGGAAAATAGGGGCTTTGTCTTCTATTATTAAATTTGGTTTTATAAATGGTGCAAGTTTTGAAATAAAATTAAGTAATGTCATAATTGGACTTGCATAAAAAAACTTAATTTTGTGATTATATTGCCATAGTTGATCAGCATATTGATAAACTTTATATGATGTATCTCCAATATTGTCTTTATTTTTATCAAAACCTATATATCTATCCCAATAATTATATTCTATTTTATTATTTCTATTAAAAGGGCTACCTTTATCTTTAACTACATCATCAATGTTAGCAAAAAATTTATTATACATTATAGTATTATCTTTGATAGTTTGATGAAAATGGATAGCCTCTTTATTATAAGAAATTTCATTATATTTTATATATCTCTTCATACCTTTAATTTTCTCTTTTGCATCTATATATATTGCTTTTGAATTAAAACTGATTTTATTATTTATAAGATTAAAATTTGATACACCCAATATAACAACACCAATTCCAGCTGCACCTTTTGAACTTTGTATTATATTGTTTGTAATAATTGTATTTTTTGTACCTGCTAACATTATAGAAACAGAATTATGCATATATTTATTTGATATAAATTTATTATTATTACTTAAACTTATATGGGAAGCAAATCTATTGTTTATAAATTTGTTATTTTTAAATATATTATCATTTGAATAATTTAAAGTTACATCTCTTGAATATTTAATAGTATTATTTTTAAATACATTACCATTTGAATAGTAAATTTTTAAAGCATCACCTTTTAAACTTATGGGCATATTTTTAGATGTTATATAGTTATCTTGAATTATAGAATTATTAGACATAAACATATCTATACCATATAAAGAATTCAAAAGTTGACAATGCTCTATTGTAGAATTATTAGAATTTTTCATAGATATAGCTGAATCTATCGTATAAGCTTTATCTCCACTATTTGTTATAATTATATTTTTTAAAGTTACATTATCACTTCTTATAGTTACAACACTTCCATTTAAATCACCTTGTATAACAACATTATCATCTATTCCAATTATATTTAATGGCTTATCTATATGTATATTTCCATTATATATTCCAGATGATAATTTAATTGTTGAATAAGATGTAGATCTATCAATAGCATCCTGCAAAGGATTTGAATAAACATTAACAGTAAAAATAAAAAAAACTATATAAATAAATCTCATTTTTCACTTTTACTAATTAATTTTATGCTTAATACAATTTATGAATATCTTCTATAAGATTTTCAAACTTTATATCATATTCTTTTAAAAAATCAATAAGATATTGTTCACTTGCATCAACACCTTCATCTTTTGGTATTGGTTTTTTCATTATATTCTCCCATTTAAAAGTCTAATCAATCCATTGCTAACTTCTTTAAAGCTTAATATTCTTCTACCATGATGTTTTTTTGAAAATTCTTGTGCATCTGCATAAGAATCAAAAGGAACCAAATCATCCCCAGCTGGTGAAATTATATTTGAACCATATATATAAAAAGCACTTTTTGCATTTATAGGCTTTAATGTTTTAAAGTCGATTACTATAATTGTTTTAAAATCACTTTCACTCTTTACTCCAATATCAAACCACTTTCCAGGTCTAAAGTAAAATTCAAACATTGATTTTGGAGAAGAAAAATATAAATCTTTCCCATTACTAAGTTCTATTTTAGACACCCATTGTGGATACTTATAAAGCTTTAAATGTCTTACTAAACCTGTTGTTTCTTTGTTGAAATTTATTGTATAAGAAAACAATAAAGTCGATGCTAATAGCATTCCTAAAATAATTTTTTTCATTAAAAATCCTTAAACTAAATCTTTTTTCTCAAATATCTTATATCCTAAAAAGGCAAATAACAAACCTAACATTAAAGGATAAATAATAGATATAAAAACAAATACACCTTGACTCATTAAATCAAGTATATAAAAAGCAACTGGACCCATAACTGTTAGTTCTGGATCAAATAACGATATAGCTGCTACACGAAATATTTCCATAGGATTTATTAGAGCTATAAAAATAACTAATCCCTCATTTACTCTTTCTTGCATCATCAATGAGATCAATGCTATATCTATAAAAGAAAGTAAAAATATCCATATAAAAAATGCAATACCAAGTGCTATTTCACTTGATTTTACAAATGATGATATAAAAAAAGCAATTCCTAAAAATGCACTACTCATTGAAAATAAAAGACCAGTATATAAAAAGAAAATACCCCAAGGTATATTAGCACCTTTAAAACTTCCATAAGCAATTGCTATAATCATAGCAAATAAAACAGGTATATACACAGTGATAAAACGACCCAATACTTTACCCCAATAATACTGTTTTAGTGAAATTGGAAAAGAAAGCATATATTCTAAAACATGACTGTCCCTATCGCCAGAAATAGATCTAACCGTTGTAATAAGGATGAATATAGGTAAAATTACTATTGTAATTTGTATATACATAAGCAAAAGTCTGCTTAAGCCACTAAATCCCATCACTTGCGATTCTGTAACACCTGCAATAAAAAATAAAGCAATTAGTCCACCAAATACAAATGAATATACTATAAACCATTTAGCTCTTATAGATTCTTTTAAATCTAAATATGCAATTAAATATAAATTTTTCATTAATATCCTAATATCTGTTTTCTTATTTTTGGATTTGCCATATTTTCACCCCTTAACATTCTTAAAATCACTTCATTGAAATCAATTGAGTTTTTTATTTTATTTTCATAAGCACCAAATCCATAGTGCATAGGTGTATTTTCATTTATACTATAATACAAATTAAAAACATCCATATATCTTTTTGTATCTGTTGTAAATGCTTTTGTTTTAACATTTTTTAAATTTATATGATTATCATTAGCCCATAAAATCATACAACCTATATCATCAAAGTATTTAATCTCATCATTTTTAATTAAAAATGTGGTATTAATATTTGATTTTGGTAACGGCATTTTACACTGTGGACAAATTTTTAACTTATCTTTTTCTGATTCATTGGATAAGCCACAAGAATTTAATATACTTAAAATTAATATAAAAAAAATAATTTTAAAAAAATTAAAACTTTTCATCTGAAACTACTTTGCCTAAATCCATATAAATTTGTCTATTAACTAAGTCTTTAACTTCTTCTAATCTATGGGTTACAAAAAGCAATACCTTTTCATCTTCATTTTCATTTAATAATTTATAAAAATCATCTCTAGCTTTTGGATCAAGATTTGCTGTTGGCTCATCATAGATTATGATATCACTTTTTTTAGCTAAAGATATAGCAATTAGCATCTTTTGTTTCATTCCACCACTTAAAGTAAAAAATGATTTATGTAGATTTGATGTTATATCTAATTTCATTTCATTAGCATAATGCATAATTAGTTGTTTGTCTATTTTTGCACCGATACTAATATATTGCATTAATTCATCAAGATTTAATTTGATAGGAGGTGGTAATTGAGGTACAAAACTAATATTTTGTAAAACTTCAACTCTATTTTTAACTGGATCAAAACCATTGATTTTAACACTACCAGAATCTGGATGATAATATCCCAATATAGAACGAATAAGTGTAGTCTTACCCGCACCATTTGCTCCCATTAAAGCGATAGATTCATTTTTGTGAAATTCACAAGTTACATTGTTTAATGAAATATTAGAACCAAACTTTTTAGTTAAATTAGAACATTTTATCATCTTACACCAAACTTTTTAATCTAAAATCAAATTTTAAAGCATCTGCATGACATACATCTATACATCTACCACATAATGTACAATCTGCACCAGTTATATACTCATGTGTTATATTTTCTTCTTCCCTTTGTTTGTCATACTTTGCTTTAGTTATCTCTAAAACTTGATTTTCAAAGCAAACATCACTACAAACCATACAGTGATCACAATTATCATTCCATTCTATTCTAAGAGCTGATAGTTTACCGATAATTCCATAAGTAGTACCAATTGGGCATATATAACTACACCACATTCGACGGGAGAAAAAAACTTCAAAAGTAAAAACCAATAAAACCCAAATAAGAGATAGACTCCAACCATAAGCAATAGCACGACTCAATATTCCAACGACATTAAATGTTTCAAAAACTAAATAACCACTTGTAAAAGATAAAATTAAAAAAATCATCCAAAATATATACTTTATACGATGATCAAATTTTCTATCTTTTATTATTTTCTTTGCAACTAAAGTATTGTGCCATTTTTCACCAATTTCACTTAATACTCCGTAGGGACAAACCCAAGCACAGTAACTTCTACCACCAACAAGCAAATAAAAAATCGTAATAGTACTAACTCCAATAATAATATTTATATGAAGATGATGCTCTGCTAAAAATAATTCTAAAGTAGTAAAAGGGTCAATAAGATGAAAACCTAAAAATCTAGATCCACTAAGTGTTCCTTCTAAAGTTTGTATATCTATGGCAAAAGATAGAAAAAAGAGTAAATGAACAGAGATTACAATAAGCCATCTTTTTGCACGGATACTAAGTTTCTTTTTACCATCTTTTGTAGTACTAAAAAATGTTGATAAAAACGATGTTTTTTTTATGGTTTCTCTACTATTATATTTATCCATAACAATACCCTATTTTTTAGAGTTTTCTAATGCTTTTTTACGGGCTGGAAACTCTCCTATCTCTTTTGATAATCTTTTTAAATCATCTTGTGATAGATGTAGTAAAAGACCTCTCATAACAACATTTTCTTTTCTACCAGCTTTAAAATCATCAAGCTTTTTATAAATTGTTTCAGAACTTTGACCAAATAGTTTAGGTCCCATAAGTTTTTTACCATATTGCATACCACTACCATCAACACCATGACATGATGAACACTTGCTTTTATATTCTGCACTAACCTTAAAACTACCAATATTTCCAGCTTTATCTCTAAGTGCACTAAGTGCCTCATTCTCTTTTTCTCTATCACTTTTTTCTTTTGGAATATTGTCTGATTTTACAAGAGCTTTTCTATTGCCTATATCTTGAGTGATTTTACCAGCTTCTCCACCATTATAAGCACCACCAATGGAAGCTACCCAAGCCATTAAACCAAAAGTTATTAATGTCGAAATTCCTGCTATTATATTTTTCATTTTTCATTCCTTATTTTTTGAATTTGTTGATTAAAAGTAAATATATCTTCTGCGATTTCTCGTATCTCTTTATCGCTCATATTATGAATTAAATCATTCATAAATACATTCATTTTTTCACCTGTTTTAAAAGCAATGATCTTATTATAAATATAATCAGCATCTTTACCTAAAAGAGATGGTCCTAAAACACCATTTGCATAATCATCATGACAAGCAGAGCATTTTAATCTAAAGATAGGGCTTAATTGTCTTGACAATAGAGAAACTTGAACTCTTTCATAAGGACTTCTTATATGCATTTGTGCATCCAAAAGTGTTCTTGGTCTAACTCTTACTGAAGCATCTTTATTTGCAGGTTGTGCATTTTGATCGTATTCACTTTTTTCGCCATAATCATAATAAAAAGAATTTTTATTATTAGACTTTTCTTTAACAAGAGCATCTTGTTTTGCTTTAACCTTAACTTCATATTCGTTCTTATTTGTAACTATTTCTATCTTTGGTGTACTTACATCTTTTTTTATATTATCCGTTTTTTTATCATCACATGCACAAAAGCTTATCGATAAGAAAAAAGTAGATATAATAAAAATGCTTTTTTTATATATATTTAATTCCATATTATTAAACCTTTCCATAACTTTTATCATTATAATATTCTTCATAAGTTACTCTTGGTTTTACGACGATAGAAGGCTTTGAAGTTGGGCAAACATCTTGACAAACACCACAACCAATACAACCATCATAAATTTCTGGCTTTCTTCCACCACTTGCACTCGGTACCATAGCTATAGCACTTAATGGATTTGGAATTGGACACATATCTACACATAAGCTACATGGTTTATCCTCAAAACCACTAAATTTTTTAAGTAATTCTACCTCTTCGGGTGTTTCATTCCTAACTGATTTTGTAAAAGCTAACATTTTATTATCATACCCTTTAGGTACAAGCTCTTTTTTTACAGCTAAACAAGTATCTGGAAACTCTAAAACGGCTATTCCCATTTTTATATCTTCAGCTTTTTCCGTTTTATGATCCAATGCACCACTAGGACATGCCAAAACACAAGGAACAGCATTACAAGCAAAACAAGCTCTAACATTTGCATCTATGTATGGAGTTCCTTCTCCATATCCTTTTGCAATATCATTTAGTTTTATAGAATGATAAGGACATACTTGTAAACATTGTCCACATTTTATGCAAAGTGCTAAAAAATCTTTTTCAGCAACTGCTCCAGGAGGTCTTAGTTTATTTTCTTTTCCTTTTAGGTATGGGCTAAAAACTATCCCACCACCTAAAACGAGACCTAAAACCCCTAAGGTAGAATATTTAACAAACTCTCTTCTATCTGTTTTTACTTTTTTTGCCATAACTATCCTTTATTTAAATGCCTTATACATTTTTGGTTTTTTATCTTCCATTAAAAATAATGGTTTAGAAAATGGAGCTAATTTAGCTAAGAAATTTAGTAATGAAATTACAGGTGAACCATAAAAAAATTTTACATTACTATTGTATATCCAAAGTTGATCTGCATATCTATATACTTTATATGAAGTATCCCCTATACCATTATTATCGCTATCAAAGCCTTCATAATTATCCCAATAATTATTTACAATTTCATTTTCATGTATTCTATCTCTTTTACTATCATTTACAATATCTTCTATATTTCCCATAATAGTATTTTTCTTTATAATATTATCAATACTTAAAGAATGAAAATGTATAGCCTCTGCATTGTATAAAATTTTATTATTTTCTATAAAATTATGTGTATTTGGTTCAAAAGGTGATCTATCTATATAAAATCCTTGAGCACAATATATAACAGTATTGTTTTTTAAGGTAAAATTAGAAGAATCTTTTAGACCAATACCCATACCTGTTGCACCTAAAGAACTTTTTACAGTGTTTCCTGTTGCTATTGAATCTTGAGAATACATAAAAAATATACCTACAGAATTATTTTCATATACATTGTTTTTAACAAAGTTTTTTCCTGCATACATAAAATGTAATGAATACCTATTATACTTGCCAAAGTTTTTTTCTATTAAATTGCCATGTGA
Source organism: Helicobacteraceae bacterium (assembly GCA_027068615.1). Taxonomy (GTDB): domain Bacteria; phylum Campylobacterota; class Campylobacteria; order Campylobacterales; family Sulfurimonadaceae; genus Sulfurimonas. The sequence goes on from JAMOQV010000172.1 coordinate 17,118, forward strand.
ATACCAAACAACCATATCTCTTGATTTTATAAGAGAATTTTCTTTAATGATATTATTGTTGGAATACCACAATCTTAAACCATCACCTCTAAGACCTAATGGAAGTTCTTTTGAAGTGATTTTATTGTTACTTATAATTGAATTATCTACCATTTGCATATCTATACCAAAAAGACAATCTTTAATAACACAATTAGTAATTTCACATTGTTTAATTTTTGATACTTTATCTTTATGCATAGATATAGCAGCATCTAGATTTTCATGTCTAGAACCACTATTTATAATTGTAATGTTTTTTAAAGTAACATAAGAACTTTTAATCTTAATTACACTACCATTATTTTCGCCATCAATAAAGACACCTTTTTTACCTATTATAGATAGTGGCTTATTAATTATTATATTGCCCTTATAGACTCCAGCTGAAAGTTTTAAAATTGAACCAGCTGATGCCTTATCTATGGCATCTTGTAGTGCATTTGCATTCAAAGATAAAACAATAATACTAATAATCCATAAAAACTTTAACATAATATAACTGATTTATACTTGTTTTTCTAATTCTTTAAGTGCTTTTTGTTTTGCAAAAAAAGCAAGAAGACTAAAAAGACTTATAAGCAAAATCATATAAAAACCTATGGTCGGATATGAGTGAGTTGTAAATTGAGCAATCTTTCCATCTCCAAAAACCGTAGGCATAAATGGTTTTATCTTAAATGCTCCCCAATCATGTAAATTATGTCCAAACCAATAAAGCCAGTAAGAATAATCTGCTATAAAAATTAATGGTAAAGCGACTGGAATAAGCATAATATAACTATATATTTTTTTATTATAAAGCATAAAAAATATCATTCCCAATGAAAGTGCTAAAAGTGCATATGGACCTATTGCTCTTTCAAAATGACCACCCCTCCACATAGGATCCATTCCAACATAGTGGTTTATTGTATTCATCTCATGTACTTCTCCACTATAACCATCAAAATGAAAATATACAGGAATACCCTGAGGAAATGCTTTTTTAGGATAATTTGGTGCTTCTAAAGATACTGCCCAAATAGGAAGTGATGCAGGACCTATTTCAGATTCACTATCTATCATTTTATCTAAGTTATTATGAGCTTCTTTTGGTGTAGCAACACTCTTATAACGACCTTTGTTATAAAAGTTCCATACCTCTTTAGTTAATGGTGAAATTTCATCTATCTTCCCCTCATCTATTTTATTTAATGTTCCATGAAAAGCAATCATTGGAAAAGTGAAAGTAAAAGTTAAAATCAATAAAGCTATAAAGGTAAAAACCCTAGCCTTTATTAAACTTGGATGCATAGCAACTCCTTGTATTAAAGTTAATTATTATATCTAAAAAAGAGATTATTAATTTTATTTAAACTAACAAATCTGTTGTTTTATGCTTAAATATTATAAAAAGTAACATATCAGACTTCTTGCATAAGTTCTTACAAAAAACATCCTAATCAATATCTTTAGATTTAAGAAGTTATGCAAGAAGTCTATCAATTAAGATAAAATATAAAACTTTGTATAGAAAAAATCTATACAAAGCTATAAGCTAGTTATTTTTAAAATAAATTCGCATTTTCATCTACCCATTTAAAGTATTCGATAATGTCATTTACTTCTTCTTTTGTCATATGTTGATTAGGCATTCTTAAATTGAAATAATTAATCATACCCTCTACATAAGGTTCTTTATATTTACTTTTTGGATTTAAAACAAAATCTCTTACCCATTGTTCAGGTTTTTCATGTCTTTGTAAAACACCAGTTAAATCTGGTCCTGAAGATACTTTACCAATAACATGACATCCACCACAACCACCTTCACCAAAGGCTCTCTCTCCAGCAGCAGCAGCAGCAGATTGTTTTGTTGCAACTTTTTTCACAAGTAAGTTTTTCGCTCTAATTCCAACATCCGCAGTTTTAACCATATATTGCCAAATCATATTTTCAAAAAGTACAGCTTTTTCCAAATCACCATCTTTAACAGCTTTATCAGATAATTTTTTCTGTTTAGCTATTTTACCATACTGATCAAGAGCATCTTCCACAAGTGCTTTTACAGTTGGATATTTTTCATAATGATTAGCTTTTAAGAATTTAACAACAGATTGAATAACAGCATCAGTTGCAGCATTTACAGCCACTGTTTTGTCATATTCTGCTTTTAACTCTTCTTTAGACATTGTTTTCATTTTAAGTTTTTGAGCCGAAACATATTTTTTGTTTGGATCTTTAACCATCAAATAACCCATCATTTCTAAGTGAAGTGCTGAACAGAACTCTGTACAATAGTAAGGGAATACACCCTCAATATCAGCTTTGAATTTAACAGATGCAGTTTTACCTGGCTCTAATGAAGCATGTACATCAAAGTTATCTACAGTAAATCCGTGAGTTTCATCTTCTGCTCTTTCAAGGTTTGTTAAATAGAATGTAACATTATCACCTTTATTTACAGTAACTCTTTCAGGGTTAATATGAGATCTAACTAATGTTGCATAAACAGTTACATTATTTCCATCTCTTACTACTCTTTCTTGACCTGCTAAAGTTTTTCCTTTTGATAGTTTACCAGTTCTTGAGTTTGTACCCATTTTGTATCTTACTTCTGGGTGCAATTTACTTGTACGAATACAAACAGCTTGGTGAGGTTCACCTAAAGGAATTGGCATATCGTAAAGAAGATCCATTTTTTTACCACTAATATCAATTAGTTGGTGATTTTGTGGATGCAATGGTCCAACTGGATCAAATCTATCAATTGCTAGTTTATTTAAAGAGATAATATACTCACCTTGAGGATCAGCAGATTTACCTTCCATACCAGCTAGGTGACCAACATTGTAATGAACATTTACTTTATCTAAAACTTTTAAATGTTTATAATCCCATTTTACAATTTGAGAATCAACATATAAAGATGTATATATAACACCATCTTTCCATTTTTTACCATACTGGTTATGTAATGGCCCAAGACCTAGTTCAACTTGACCATGTAATGCATCTTTCATACTTAAGATTGGAATTCCATAAGGGTCTTTACCAGCATATTTATGGTCTTTGATTAGTTTTTGAATCTTACTCCATTTATAAACAGAAGCATGAGTATCTAATTTACCACAAACTACGATATATTCACCATCAGGAGATACATCAACACCATGTGGTGATTTTGGTTCAGGAATTAAAACTAGAGCATCATTAGCAACTGCAACATCAATAGGAATAACTTTAATTCCATTAATCATTTTATAATTATCTTTATTTTCAGCAAGTTTTGCTAATTTTTTCCAATTATATACATGTAAGAAATCGGTATCATTTCTTGAACAACCAGCTTCAAATGGAGGCATACCAACTTCGATACCACCTGTGTACATTTCTGAGTTAAAAGAGTTTGTAAATCCCCAACCATCAGAAGCACCTTTACCAGCATCACTTAAATCTTGCATATATGGAGGAAGCTCAAGAACAAAAGATTTTTTTTGATTGATACGACCTATTTTTGGATTAAATTTCCAAAAAGTTATACCACCACGATATGTTTCTTTGTATTCTTCAATTGGGTGATAATTATTATCAAAAGGTGCAGCATATTGTGAAGCTTCTAAAATATAATCAGAGTTAGGAGTAAAGAAAGCTCCACCATGATCTGATTTAAAAACAGGATTAACAACAATTTGTTTTGTTTCAAAGTCATTTAAATCAAGTACAGCAATACGAGGATTAGCTTTATCGTTGATAACTAACCATTTACCATCATAAACACCATTTGTTTCTGAAAGTGCAGGGTGATGAGTATCTCCCCAGTTAATTTCACGACCACGAACATTACCTTGTCTTAAAACCTTTTTACTCTCTTCATCAAATCCATAACCTTGCCATGGCTCAGGTGTAAATACAGCGATGTATTTTAAGATTTTCATAGATGGAACACCATAGACCATAATCTGTCCAGATTGTCCACCAGAACTAAATACCATAAATTCGTCTCTACCACCACTTGGTGTGTAGGTTTTAGCAGCACGAATTATATCGTTTTCTGTTAAGCCTCTTTCTTTCATTATTTTTTGTAACTCACCACCTGCTGCAGATGCCATTGTTGCAGTAAGTGTAGTACCTAAAATAAGTGAAGTAAGCTTACTAAATGTTGTACTCATAATCTTCTCCTTAATTTTCTTTGAATATAAACAATACTCAAATTATCTGCTATATTATAATATTAAGGTGGATAATAATTTGACTAAGGTCAAATTATATAATTAATTTTTGTGTTTTAAGATTATGTGTTACTTTTTTTAGAAATAATATACTCTAATTCAGTTTTTAATGTTTGTAAATTTTGTACAGAATTTGTTAATTCTTCTAATAATTGGATGATAATATCCTCTTTTTTTGTTAAATCTTTATTGTTTTCCATCTCTATATTGTAAATAAATTCCATTAAATCTTCAATATTTTTTTCTACAATTTCTAACGATTTAGAAGAATTTTCAATTGATTGTATTGAATTGGTTACAGAATTATTGACCTTATTTATCAAAGAATTAAAATTATCTGTTGCATCAAATAAACTTTTATTAGAAGATATATTGTCTGTTTTTATAGGTTCTAAATTTTCTAATGCAGAATTTTTAAGTATTTTTTTTGAAATAATTAAAAATCTTTGTATAAAAAGAAATATTTTTTCAATTTGTGTAAAAAGATATATTAAAAATATTATCAATAAAAGGAATAAAAAATGTTCTATTCTCTTATATTTTTTTATATTTTTTTTAAATTCTTCTTTGTGCAAATCAATTAATTTATTAAATTCTAAAACAAGTGTTAAATTTATTTTATATATATCATTTAAAAGTTTTTCTGAAATCAGATTAGAATAAGGATTATTAGTATTATTTTTGTTTCTAAATTGTTCTACTTTTAAATAAAATTTATTCCACAAAACAGAAATTTTTTTATTTTGATTTATAATAGCTAATGAATTTATTTCATCTATTTTATTTTCCTCATTATTTATATCGGAAAGAAATTTTTTTATAGAATTATTAAATTGAAAATTAAATTTTTTTTTATTTTTATACATATAAAAAATATTTTTAGAAATTTCCTGAGTAAGAGCTTTTTGTTTGTTTATTCTATCTAGTATATTAATATTAACTTTATTTTGTTCATCTATATAATTAAATAAAATGGCTAATAAAATAGATATTATAAATACTAAAGCTCCTATAATTTTTATATTTTTCATACCAAACCTTTATATATATCTTCTAGTGCAACCAAATCAGTTATTGTAATTTTACCATGTGATATATCAATAATTTTATTTCTTTTTAATCTGTTTAATACTCTTGAAAGTGTTGATGGTTGTATATGTAATATAAGTGAAATATCTTGTCTTTTTAATTTATTGAATATATCTAAATCTGTTGCTATCATCATAGAAACTTTAGCTACTGAATCAAATATAAATTCTTTATTTATAATATTTTGTAATTTATATGAATGTTTTATAATCTCATTTGTAAATTCTAAACATAAAATATTTTTTTTTAAAAAAAATTCATTAAATTTTTGATAATTTATACTTAAAATATTAGAATTTTCGATAATTTCAATATTTGAAAAAGATACAAGAGTTTTAGTATTTAAATTTGAAATTTCTGACAATAAAGTATTTTTATGTATATAATAGAGAAATATTTCATTTTGATGTTTATCTATTTTGTATGCTTTAGCTAAGCCATCAACTAAAAAAAGTAGATTTTTGTTATTTTCTCTTTCATAGTGTAAAATATAATTTTTTGGATAAGAATGTATCATTGAGATAGAAGATAATAGATCTATCTGTTCTTCATTAAGACTAGAAAAAAAGTCAATTGAAGAAATGATCTCTCTGATAGACAAGGCTAAATACCTATACAATCTTTTTGAGATACCTTAAATCTAAATAATTCTCTTTTTGTTTTTGCACTACTATAAACATAGACTATATTTATATGTGCATCTAAAAAACGATTTGATGATTTACAGATACCTTTTGTAACATATGTTTGCATTCTACTTTTATCTTGTTTGATGATGCTTTCATCACTTTTAGAACCACTATTTATTTCAAAAAAATAATATAAAGTAGTGTTTTTTCCTTTAATATTTACAAATTTAGTATATTTATCTATAGTTTGTGGAAGATTTTTTGAAATCTCTTTAACAACCATAGTAACTATCTCTTTGTTTTGAGTCTGCATTTTCAAAGATAAAGTATCATCTTTACTAACTTTTGTATTCATATCAAATGAATACAATGAAGCAACTAAAGATATAAATAATAGTATATTTTTTTTCATTAAAAACCATTTCGTTAAATTTTAAATGTATTATACATAAATTTAACCCAAATTATGCAGTAGGAATTTATAAAATTTACCTATGCTTGTAATTAAGGGGTGTTTAGTAAAAATTTTAAGCCACCTTATTGGTGGTGTAGATTTTTAATGAATGCCACTTGATTGCAATGATAGAGTATAATTTTTTATTTCTACTGCATAATCTGGGTTTAAATAAAACAACATAAATAATTTCATAGCCTATTTTTTAATTAAGTTTATGGAATAAATATTGCTTGGTTCTTTTAATTAAACATTAAAGGAGTTATTATGAGAACTGCACAAAAAAATTCTAGTTTTTTTAAAAGAATTTTAGAAATAGTTGATC
>JAMOQV010000173.1 GCA_027068615.1 Helicobacteraceae bacterium
TAGATTAGAATATTGTATCTAAAAATTTAATGTAATTCAACTCAAATTATGCAGTAGGAATTTATAAAATTTACCTATGCTTGTAATTAAGGGGTGTTTAGTAAAAATTTTAAGCCACCTTATTGGTAGTGTAGATTTTTAATGAATGCCACTTGATTGCAATGATAGAGTATAATTTTTTATTTCTATTGCATAATTAATATATGTGAATTTCACAAAAAAACAACACTTGAAAAATGATTATTTTATAATAAATAAGGTATCATTATAAAAGAAAAAGTTATATTTTAGGAGTTATATACTATGGAAAATGGAACAGGAGCTATCCCTATAGCTATCATATCTACTATTGTCTTAGGGTTTATATTTTGGATTGTTCATAAGATAAATAATATCTAATCATCAGTTAATGTAAAAGTTCCATCATCTTTGTTATATAGCCAATGTGTTTCTTCGCATGGTTTTTTATGAGGTTTCTCATCTTTACATTTTACTGGATTTTTATCATCATTTGAAGCAGGGCCTCTAAATTCATTTGTATTACTAACAGACCAAACATCAGAAGTTGTGTTTTTTAGTATCTTATTAAGAGGGTTGTCATCTGAATCACCTAGTGTACCATCTTTTGGGTATCCAGCATCTGTTAAATCATCTTGAGATATTGATTTACCACAAGTAAAACTACCTTCATTTATGATCCATTCTCCATGGCAAGCATCTATTGCTGTTTGTACAGAAGAAGCAGTTGATAACTCAGCTGCTTCTTTCGAGTTGTCACTAAGACCAGAAAATTTTGGTATAGCAACAGAAGCCAATACACCGATAATAACAATAACAAATATAAGTTCAATTAGTGTAAAAGCTTTTTTATTCATAATTATCTATCTAACTAGAAAGTTGTATCTTGGTAATACTCATATTTAGCATCACCACCATCATTATCAGAATCTTTAAATTTATCTTTACAGATATCTTGTGATTTTGTTTCAGGGAAATTATCACAATCTATACGAGTTGATAATTTTCTATCACTTATATATAAGTATATTTGAGCAACTACACCACTATCTTTTGTAGCATTTATCTCATATTTACCATCATAACCACTACCATTACCATAAAGGATAGTTGCACCAGATAAATTAACAATATCTTTAAGTTCAAAAGATGTATTGTTTTCTAAATCTATCTTGTTAACAGCAGCACTAGGAACTGAAGATTCAGCATCTTTCATCATTTTGATGATATTGTTAACTTCTGCATTGTTTTTAAGATTTGTAAACTTTGGAACAGCAACTGCTGCTAGTACACCTATAATCACGATAACGAAGATTAACTCTATGAGTGTAAAACCTTTTTTCATTTTTTGTATCCTTTGAATAATATGAAAGAAAAATGAGTATTACCTTTCTTTTTTAAAGCAGATAAACTCTTCAACTTGCAAATTATATATTGTTTTTATTAAAAAACCACTTAAGTATTATATTTGTGAGATTCTTTGTTTTAGTCTTTCAAAACTATGTTTTATACTTTTATTATTATCTAAAAATGAATATCCAGAAGAGTTGATATCAATTAAGTCATTATTTATAAGAATGATATGCTTTTTTGAAAATTTTGATATATCTCTAAAGTGTTTACCTGATACTTTTGCCGGAGTGTGATTAAGTCTTACAATACTTATTGATAAATCAACAATAGTAGATAATGATAATGATTCACTATGTATAGGGTATGGTGGAGTATCCAAGATAATATAATCAAATGTATTTTTTAAAGAGGCAAATATTTTTTTATATTTTTCCAGTTTTGTATCTAATTGCATATTTTGTTCGGTTGTATTAAATGGTAATATATATAAATCTTTTTTATTATAAAGTTTGATTTTTTTGATAGCTTTTTTTAAGTCTTTAGCTGAGTCTATTTTCCTTAGTTTTTGTTTTTTTTCAATATCCAATGACATATTTACAAGTATCACTTTCGCGTTATTTGCAACTAAACTTTGTGCTACATTTCTAGCAACGAATGTTTTTCCATCTTTTGGATATGGTGATGTGAATTGTATAGTTTTTATCTCTGGATGATTAAAAAATATCAATGTTTGCATAGTTGTAAAAAGTTCATTTATTTTATCTTCTTTGTTGAAGTTTATTAAGCCCTCTGGTGTTATAGATTTTTTTGATATCTTTGGTACTCCACCCATTATTTTTGAAGTTGTCATTTTACTTACGATTACTCTTGATAAAAATAGTGGAAATAGCAGGTGCTTTATAATTGTAGCTATTATACCTATAACCAATGCGATTAAGAAGTTTACTATAATCTTACCAGTTACTTTATTTGTTGGTTTTTTAGGGATAGTAGCATCTCTTAGTTTTCTGTTACTGTATTTTATAAAAACTTTATTGTAGAGTAGATTTCTCTCACTTTCATATAGTTGTTTATAATTTATCTCAAGCATTGTAATGTGGTTTTTAATAAAGTCTATTTTATCCTTTATTTCTATTGATTCTATTAGTTTATCTCTTGCATTATTATATGTTTTTATAATTTTTTCATTTTTCATTTTTAATTCTTCTATCTTATATCCGATATCCAATAGAAGTAAATCTTTTTGTTTTTCTACTAAGCGTTTAGCATTTTTATAAACTATTGATTCTGGAGTGTATTTTGTTTGAATAATAAGAAATTTTTTCAACACATCATCAAGTTGAGTTGATACGGCTGCTATAGATGAAAATACTGGACGATCAGATAGTGTTATTTTTGATATATCCTTTGTCTCTTTAAGATGCTTTTTATACATTTTTAATCTTTCTATCTCTATCTCATTTTTTCTCATAGCAGATTTTAATGTACTGTTTTCTTGATTTGAGGTTTTAAAAAAGTTTATATCTATAACTGATTTTGTTTTTTTTCTGATCTCTCTTAGCTCTTTTAGATATTTATCCCTCATCTCTCCTAATCTTTTTCTTTCATCTAGCATAAAGTTATAAACCTTATCTATGTTTTTTAATTTTATATTTATATTGAAGTTTATAAATTCATCTATAAGATTGTTTGTAAACTTACTAAGCATATAAGGATTATTACCAGTTGTAGCTACTTCAACAAGGGCAGAACCACCACCTTTTACTTTTATATTTTTTTTAATCTTTTTATAATCGGCTGATTGATTATTAATAGATATATATAGTGTGTCAGGTAGTTTTAACAATGGAGATATTGCATCAAAATATTTTTTTTCTTTTTCTTCCACTTTTCTATGCAAAATAAAAGAGCATAAATTTTTAATCTTTGTTACTTGATTTACTTTAGATGTTGCAAGGTATTTGCTATCTGTTTTACTAAAAATTTTAAACTCATCATAATCAACAAATTTAATAACCAACTCAATATTTTCTGTATAAGCATTATAGATTGTAGCATTGTCCACATAGAGGTCACCATGTTCATTACTAGGTATTAAATTTTTTATATTTTTGTGATATATACTTCCCCATGTTAAGAATGTTGCTATTTGGTATTTTGAATCTCTTTTATCTGAAATATATACATTGTAGCCAGATTTTACAATGGCATTTTGGATAACTATAGGACTTGTGAAATATTCATTGATAAGTTCTTTTCTACTCTCTTCATCATAATCAGGTAGAATTTTTTTTAGTACTTTATCTTTTATATCTAAAAAATCACCTTCTTTTTCAACATATACTAACCCTTGTGTTGAAAAATATATATCTTGTTTTAAAGTTTTATTTATAAGTAATATACTTATAGTGAGAGTTACAGTTATAAAAAAAAACAGTTTATGTCTTAATATTAAAAAGACACCAGTAATATCAATATTATCTGATTGAATTTTTTCTTTTACATCTATATTTTTATCTGCCAAGGGTTATCTCTTGTTAAATATATTTTTGTATTTTTTCAACCAATAGTTCAGTGTCTATTGGTTTTGCAATAACATCATCAACCATTGCTTTTATAGATTTGATTTTTTCACTTGGTAAACTTTTTTCAACTATCGCAATAATTGCTGTATGCTTATTAAAGTTATTTTTTATATGTTCTATTAATTTGATTGAATCTCTATTTGACATACTTGTGCCTATTATATTAATATCAATTTTGTTATTTGATAAGATTTCATGAGCCATACTTGAATTTAATGCTTTAAATATAGTTAGATTTAAACTTTCCAAAATACTTGATATTGTAAAAAGTGTTTTTGCATCACTATCTATAACCATCGCATTTAGATTTAAGCTAGTTGTTTGTTCATGAGTTATTTTTTTAGCTTCAATCTGTTTAGGTTTTGGCATCTCTAATATCTCTTCAGTTTCTACATCATTAAAACTATTCTCTTTATTATTTAGATTAAGAGGTATAGAGAGATAAAAAGTACTACCTTTACCCATTGCACTTTTAATACTAATTTTTCCTTCTAACAATTTAGCAAATTTTTTACTTATAGAAAGTCCTAACCCTGTTCCTCCATATTTTTTATTTATAGAGCCATCTGCTTGTTTAAATGCTTCAAATATAAGACTGTGCTTCTCTTTTGGTATCCCGATACCTGTATCTTTAACACTAAATAAAACTCTATTTTCAGATGAGCTTATATCTTTTTGGATGCATAGTTCAATCTTACCTTCATGAGTGAATTTTATGGCATTTGATATAAAGTTTCTTATGATTTGAGAGAGTTTATTTCTATCTGTACTAAAAGTAGAATTAAACTTATCTATTGTATAGAAATTTATACCTTTTTCTTGTGCTATTGATTCAAAGATATCTTTCATCTCTTCTAAAAAGCTCTTAGAATGGATAGTATATATATCTAGAGTTGATTCTCCAGCTTCAACTTTAGATACATTTAATAAGTCTTCAATAAGTCTTAAAAGTTCATTACCTGCAGTATGTATAATCTCTGCTTTTTTAATCTCATCACTAGAAAGGTTAGCTGTTTTATTTTGCAATAACAGTTTAGAAAGTAATATAATAGAATTAAGAGGAGTTTTTAATTCATGAGTTATATTTGATAAAAATTCATCTTTGTACTTGTTGGCTTCTTCTAGTCTTGTTGTTTGAAGTTTTAGTTTTTTATTTGTGTTTTGTGTTATTTTAAGCAGTTTATTTAATTCCCATCTTTGTAGGGTAACATATAAAGATGGAGCAACAATAAGAGTTGTTTCGTTTATAAATAGTTCTTTTTTCTCATCAATTTTTCCTAAAAAAGTTAATTCTATAACCCCAATTAGCATATCTTTATAAACAAGGGGAGCTATATATAGGGTACTTGGTTTTTCATATACTGTTCCACTGATAATATGTTTTTCATAATTGGATAAGTCTGTTAGTATGATAGGTTTTTTTGAAAAGGCAACTTCACCGATAAGTCCTTCTTTTAATTTAAAGTTTTGCTGTAGATCATCACTAAGTGCGTAAGAAGCATATCTTTCTAAATTTTGATTTGATTTGTTAAATATAAATATTGCTCCACTACTAGCTTTTAAATACTCACCTAAGAAAAGTAATGTCTTTCTAGAAACACCTTTTAATGTTTGTTCACCAGATATTTTTATATTTAAGTCATTTAATCCATTTTTTAACCAAGATTGGGTTTTGTGTTCTATCTCACTTATTTGTAATGTTTTAGTCATAGTTGCAAGGACTTTACTTAGTTCATCTTTTTTATTTCTTGGTTTGATTTCAAAAGAGTAATCCCCCTCCATAATCCTTTTTGCATGTTTTACAATATTTCTTTCATTTTGAAAAAGTCTATCTAATGAAGCATATAAAATAGTAATCTCATCTTTGTTCTCTATATATGGAAGCTCTTGTAGATTACCAACAGATGCTTTTGTTAGTACATCTTTAATATCTTCAATAGGCTTTACAATAGAATTTATAACATTTCGTCCTAGTTTATAAGATATAATAGTAGCTATTATGGTTAACGTCCAGAATAGTTTTATTACAATATCTGTTGCCCATGATTTTAGTTTATTGGTTAAAACATAAAATTCTTTTAAGATGTTGTTAATCTGTCCCTCTTGACGACTAATTTTATTTAGAATTTGTTTTTTAAATATAGGATCATCAGAGTTTTTATACTCTTGTGCATATTTTTTATACTCTTTGATTAGGTTATAACTAGATTGTATAACGAATGTCATTTTAAAGATATATTTTTCAGAAGATAGTGTATTTAGTATTCTAACAGAACTTGATGTTTGTTTTTTTCTTTCTAGGTAGTTAAGGAAGTTTTTCCCCTCTGTTATAGAGTTGTCTATATTGTAGCTAAAACTTTCATAGTCATTTATATTACCACTAGCGACATATCTATAGAACTCTTCTACGGCTGTTCTATAGTTTTTTTCATGCCCCTCATTATACTTGTTTATAATTTGTAGTTTATCTATATACATCAAAGAGGTATGTGCAAAAATAGTTATAAAAAATATTAAAAATATATTTATACCAATAATTTTAAAGAGGCGTCTCTTAATAGAATTATTTTTATTTAATAGCAATGTTATCTCTTCCGTTGTTTTTTACATAGTATAAAGCTTCATCAGCTTTTTTAAATAGAGTCTCTTTTGTATCTTTGTCTTTATATTCACTTATACCAAAACTACAAGTTATCTGTTTTGGATTTGTAAAAGTATGTTCTTTAAGAATTTTTCTTAATTTTTTAGCTAATAGTTTTGCTTCTTGTGATGTTGTATTTGGTAGAAGTATTACAAACTCTTCCCCACCATAACGAAATGCCATATCAGTTGCTCTTATATTGTTTTTGATAATTGAAGCAAATTCAGAAAGTATATTATCTCCAGCAATATGACCATAATTATCATTAACTTTTTTAAAAAAGTCTATATCTGCAACAATTATAGATAGTGCAGTATTATATCTTTTTGCTCTTTGAATCTCTTTTTCTATAGTTTCATCAAAATGTTTTCTATTGTAAAGTTTTGTTAATTGATCTGTAATAAGTTGTTTTTTTAGGGTTATATTATGCTCTTTTAATTGTTGTTCTTGATTATACATTTGAATATGAAAATGAATTTTGTTATATAGTCTTTTTTCTTTTATTGGTTTTGTAAGATAATCAATAGCACCTAGATTGTATCCTCTTTGAACAAACTCATCTTCTTTAAAAAAAGCTGTTAAAAATATAATAGGAATATCTTTAGTTTGACTGTCTGATTTTAATATATTTGCTAACTCAAATCCATCAACTTCAGGCATCTGTACATCTAGTAAAATCAAATCTGGGGGTGTTATAATAACTTTTTGTAAGGCTTCTTGATAATTTATAGCTTCTTCTAGAGCAATATCTTTAAACTCATCTTCTAGTAAACACCTTAGTGTAAAAATATTGTTTTTATTATCATCTACTACTAAGATTGTAAATTTACCCATAATTAATAATCCTTGAACTAAACTAAGTAGTAGTATATCAAAAAAAGATTATTTAACCAAAATTTATATGAAGCTATTTTACAATTAAGCAACTTTTTTTTAATTGCTAGATATAATCCTCTCATAACAAGGGAGATAT
>JAMOQV010000174.1 GCA_027068615.1 Helicobacteraceae bacterium
GTTGTATATATGTTTGGTAGAGTTGCTGATGTTGGACTTACAAAAATACCTTTAGTTGATGGTAAATTAACTCTAATGCAAGCTTTAACTTTAAGTAGATTTTCTGATGCACAAGAGGTTCATGCAAATTTAAAGACCATTTATATCGTAAGAACAGAGATGGATAGGATAGAGACTTTTGTTGTAAATGCAGAAGAGATGTTTAGAGGGGATACTGTGCCATTTGAACTTGTAGCAGGAGATGTTATCTATATACCTAAATCAAAATTGGGAACTATCAATACTGTTATTTCAAAAATATTTCCTACATTACAGCTTATTCATGATAGTTTAACAGATATTCAAATGTATAGAGATGTTATACTAAGAGAAAATTAAATTTAAAATAAAGGTTACATAAAATGAATATATTAATAACGGGTGGAGCAGGTTATATTGGTTCTCATTTAGCAAAACAACTTCTTGAGTTGACATCTAATAAAATTACAATTTTAGATAATTTGAGTACTGGTTCTAAAAAAACACTAGATACACTAGCTTCTATAAGAGAGTTTAATTTTATAAAATTGGATTTAAAAGAGTTTGATGATGTATTTAATGTTTTAGATTCAAATAAATTTGATGTTATAGTACATTTTGCAGCTAGTATAGTTGTTCCAGAATCGGTAGAAAATCCATTAAAATATTATATGAATAATACCGTAAATACTACAAACCTTATAAAATGTGCTACTCAAACAGGTGTTAAAAAGTTTATATTTAGTTCTACTGCTGCAGTTTATGGTGAGCCAAAAGATATGCCTACAAGTGGGATAAATGAAGATTTTCTAACATCTCCAATAAATCCTTATGGTATGAGTAAACTTATGAGTGAAAGAGTTTTACAAGATGCTTCAAAAGCAACTGATAATTTTAAATATGTGATTTTTAGATATTTTAATGTTGCTGGTGCTGATATACATTATGAAAATGATGATTTAAAACCTAGAATAGGGCAGTCATTTCCAAAAGCGACACATCTTATTAAGATAGCATCTGAGTGTGCAGTTGGTAAAAGAGAAAAAATGGCTATATTTGGTAATGATTTTGATACTCCTGACTCAACAGGTGTTAGGGATTATATTCATGTTGATGATTTGGCTTCTGCTCATATAAATGCTATAGAGTATTTAGATAATAATGAGAGTGATATATTTAATCTTGGTTATGGAAAAGGTTTTTCTGTAAAAGAGGTTATTGATACAATGAAAACAGTAACAAAAAAAGATTTTGTAGTTGATATAGCTCCACGAAGAGCAGGGGATCCAGCTATACTTATAGCAGACAATTCAAAGTATAAGCAAAAATTTGCGTATAAAAAAGCACCTTTATTTAACTACGATAATATAGAGTTAATTTGTAAAAGTACTTATGAGTGGGAAAATCAATTAAACTGATTTTTTTGATTTTCAGAACTAGTTAGCATAATAAAAAACAGCATATATGTAGTCATAAATATACTTATATTTAAAAAGTCTGAGTTATCTATAAGACTTAATCCTATAAGTGTAAACATAACCTGACTTAGGGCTAGTATATATACTGTTTTTTTACCATCTTTAGTATGTCTAAATATTTGATGATGTAGGTGTGTTTTATCTGCAACAAATGGAGATTTTTTATTTTTTATACGATTTACCATTACAAATAGTGTATCTAAGATAGGTATCCCAGTTAAGAAAAATACAGATGTAGGACTTATATAATCAAGAAGTTTTATAGCTACCATAGCTATGATAAATCCCACAAGTAATGCTCCATTGTCTCCTAAAAATATTTTAGCAGGGTGTAAGTTAAACAATAAAAATACAGATATTCCAATAGCTATTATCGATGATAGATATAAAATTGTACTGTCATTATGAATAACACCAAGATATATAAAACCTAACAATATAACTAAAGATACACTACCAGCTAAACCATCTAAACCATCTATTAGATTAAGTGCATTAGTAAAGCCAACTACGGCAAATATTGTAAATGGTATGCTTAGTATTCCAAGTGAAGCTGTAACTGAAAAATATGTTCCCAAAGAGTTGATAGTATATCCATCAAAAATAATTAAAATGCTAGAGATAATAATAACAGCAAATTTTGGATAAGGTGAAAGTTCTAATAAGTCATCAAAAATACCAACTGCAAATATTAATACAATGGCTAAGATACTAAATATATTGTTACTTAAGAAACTAGGGTATAAAAATAAACTTAAAAAGAATATACTAAATATAGCTATCCCTCCAACTTTAGGTGTTGCCAACTTATGTGAACTTCTGGCATTTGGTATATCCAATAATATATTTTTAGAATTTGCTATCTTAATAAGTTGTTTAATTATAACAACCTCTAATAATGCTAAAATAACTATTGTTAAAATAGAACTAATCATGATTTATCTCCTTTGTTTAGATAATTATTATATACTGATTTTATACCAGTTTTTAGATCTGTTTTTGCTTTCCAACCTAGAGAGTTTATCTTAGAAATATCTAGGAGTTTTTGAGGTGTTCCATCTGGTTTTTGTTTATCCCATACTATTGTTCCTTCAAATTTAACTATCTTTTTTATAAAACTTGCTAACTCTTTGATTGTTATATCTTTACCTGTTCCTATATTTATATGTGTATTTTTAAAACTATTTTTTACGGAATAGCTATTCATTAAAAATACTAAAGCATCTGCTAAATCATCTACATATAAAAATTCTCTCAATGGTTCGCCACTACCCCAAAGAGATAGTCGTTTGTACTCTATACCATATCCTTTAAGCCATTTTATAAGTTCTTTTTCATTTAGCTTAGATGCTTTTATATCATGATGTATGTATAAATCTTTTCTTATGGCTTCTATATTATTTTGCATAAGAAGTTTACTTAAATGCATTTTTCGAATAAGAGCAGGTAGTACATGTGATTTTTCTAAATCGAAGTTGTCATTATATCCATAAAGGTTTGTTGGCATTACAGATATAAAGTTAGTTTTGTATTGAGCATTATAACTTTCACACATTTTAATTCCAGCAATTTTAGCTATGGCATAAGGCTCGTTTGTAGGTTCTAGTTCACCAGTTAAAAGATATTCCTCTTTTATTGGTTGTGGGCATAGTTTTGGATATATGCAACTACTTCCTAAAAATAGTAATTTTTTTACATTATTTATATAACATTGATTTATTATATTATTTTGAATTTGTAGATTTTCATAGATAAAATCTGCTCTATATGTATCATTAGCTACTATTCCACCAACTTTTGCTGCAGCTAAAAAGACATATTTAGGTTTCTCTTTTTTGAAAAAAGAGGAGGTTTCTTCTGTGTTTAATAAGTTTAGTTTAATGTACTTTACATTTGATATATTTATATTTTTGGAAGAATGGTAAGATGAGACTATATTTTTATAGTTTGCTTTTATAAGGGCTTTTATAATTGCTTGACCGGTTAAACCAGTACCACCAGCTACAAATATTTTATCATCTAAGTTCATTTATTATATTATCCCTTAATTTAATCAAAAACAAACAGCTTATAATCCTATCTTTTTTATTATTAATAAACACTAAATTTAAATTTTTGATTGTATAGTTATCTTTTTAGCTTCAAAAAGTTCCATAGCTTTTTTAACCATAGGTTCATCTTTTATATCATTTGAATCTATCTCTTTTACATTATCATCTGTTGTTGAACATCCTGCTACACAAGAAGCTCCTCCACCTATCTCAACATCTTCTATCATAGAAGCTACGATAGGTTCATCTTGCTTAACTTCTTTTGAACAAGGTGATCCTTTTATCTTTGTTTCAAAACCATATATTTCTCTTACGAGTTGTTTTATAGCACCATAACCGTGTTTTAGAGCTTTTTTCTCTTCATCATTACTGCAACTTTCCCAAGTTAGTATGTTGTTTTCATAAGATATAAAAGTTACAGTTTTTTCAAAAACTTCACCTAAATTATAGTTTCTGTCTTTTATTTTATTTATAAGTGTTTCAAAAAGATCTGTTTTTATCTCATCTTTAGGTTTTATAGGTGTATCTTGTATCTCATCTTTTTGTTCTATCTTTTTTGGTTGTTGTATTGGCATTTGAGATGGTGTTTTTATCTCTTTTTGTAAAGACTCTATCATCTGGTCTATCTCTTTTATTTTTAGAGCTTCAACCATTTTGAAAAATACTAATGAAAGTACAAAACTACCATCAGCATTTATACTAAACAGTGATTTTGAATCACTTAGTATTCTAAAAAATCTCTCTATAATAAGTGTTGAAAACATCGCATCTTGATTGTATAGTTTCTCTTTTAAAAAGGCTATCAATTCATCTATAACCATTTCTGATTCGTAATCTTCTAGTATCTTTGTATAGTTTACAAGTTGCTCATAATCTTTGTTAAATACGGCATTAAAAAGTTCAGTTATAAAATTTGGATCAACCAAACCTAGCATATCTGTTACTGTCTTTACATCCACATAGTTTTTAGAGTATATTATCGCTTGGTCAAGTAAAGTTAGTGTATCTCTTAAGCTACCCTTTCCACTTCTTGCTAAAATCTCTAGTGCATTTAGTTCGTATTTTATATCTTCTTTGTGCATTATGTTTACTAAATGGTCTATGATTTTATTTATAGCTATACTTTTGAAGCGAAAATGTTGAGTTCTACTTATGATTGTAGCTGGTAGTTTTAGAGGGTCTGTTGTTGCTAAGATAAACTTAACATAAGATGGTGGTTCTTCTAATGTTTTTAACAAAGCATTAAAAGCTTCTTTTGTAAGCATATGAACTTCATCTATGATAAATATTTTATATCTTGCTATAGATGGTTTGTATTTTGTTTGTTCTATAAGATGTCTTATATCATCTATCTTTCTTGAACTAGCTGCATCCATCTCTATGATGTCTATATGGCGATTTTGTATAGCCATAGTACAGTTCTGACAAACTCCACAAGGTTCACTACTAATTCCTTGTTCACATATAAGAGCCTTGGCAAATATACGAGCAGTGGATGTTTTACCACTCCCTCTTAGACCTGAAAAAAGGTAAGCATGGGACAAGCGGTTAGAATTAAGAGATAAAGATAGAGTTTGGGCGATACTTTCTTGACCGATAAGTTCAGTAAAGTTTGTTGGTCTGTATTTTCTAGCTAATACTTCTGATGATGGGTTCAACTTTAAGACTCCATAATTTTATTGTGTCATTTTAACATTAATATAGTTAAGTGCTATTGAATATTATAGGAGATTTTAATCATAATAGTGATAATATTTAAAAAATTATAAATTATTGTATGGGTATAAATATGGGAAAAAAGCTGTTGAATCTTTCAAAAAAACTTGTTTTACATTTGCCAATTTTTATGGATATAGCAGTTGAGACATTGAGCTCATTTACATCATTGGAAGCAAAAAAGAATAAACATGAAATAAAAGAGTTTGATACATCCTTAGAAGGTGATTTTATCACTGCTGTTATGCAATTTAAGGGTGATATACATGGTACATTTGTTCTAATAGTACCAAATGATATTGCTATGATCACTATAGAATCTTTACTTGATGAAAAAGTAGATATAAATGATTTTGATACTTTAAAAGATGGGATAGGGGAATTTTGTAATATTATCACAGGTAGTATAAAAACAGCACTTTCTAAAGATAATATAAATATAACTTTTGCTTTACCAAAGACTTATATGTCTTTATCAACTACAAAGGGTGTTGTTGGTGAAGAGAAAGGTCTATGGGTAGATTTAGAACTTTCTAAAATGCCATTTTATATATTTATTGCATAATTTGGGTTAAATTTTATCTGATAATAACATTCTAATATATAGACCAAGTGTACTTGTATAGCCAACTTCACTAAACACAAGTTTTTTATTTTTATCATATATAAAAGTTGTAGGATAAGCAGATATATTAAATTTTTTTGCTAAATAAGCGTCCTTATCATTTATAAATCTAAATGTTAGATTTCTTTCTTTCATATAATCTTTTATATCTTTTGTTGAACCTGAATTTACAGCTATGGTTAATACTTCATAGTCTTTTGAAACTCTTTCAATATTTTGTGCTTCAAGTTTACAAGTTGGACACCAAGTAGCCCAAAAATGTATCAGTATTGGTTTATTATATGTAAATTGGTAATTAATATCCAATGGTTGTTTTGTTAAATCTCTTGATTTATAAAAACTAATAACATTAGCAAATATAGTCATAACAACTATAAATAGTACTATCTCTTTAAGATAATATTTGATTTTTTCTTTCATAATTTAATACTTTAATAATAATTTATTGCTATTATATTAAAAATTTTAATAAAAAGGTTATATATGTTTAAATTATTGCTTATTGGTAGTTTAGTTTTATCTTTTGTTGGTTGTGTAGGTACAGCTAGTGTTCCAAAAAAGATGTTTCAAAGTGTACCAAAAAAAGATGCTATTTTATTGCAAACTGGTAAAGATAGACGATATTGTTCTATGTGTGGGATGGATTTGGTAAAATTTTATAAAACAAACCATAGTGCAATAAAAGATTCTAAAGTTTATCAGTATTGTTCTATACACTGTTTAGAAGACCATTTAGGGCACGGTGCAACACTTAAAAATCCACAAGTTGTTGATGTGTCTTCTTTAAAGTTTATAAGTATAAAAGATGCTTATTATGTTGTTGGAAGTAAAAAAAAGGGAACTATGAGTCGTGTTAGTAAATATGCTTTTGCTAAATTAGAAGATGCTAAAGAGTTTCAAGCTAAAAATGGTGGTAAAATTATGAGATTTAATGATGCTTTAGAAAGAGCAAAAGAGGACTTTAGATTTTAATCATTCTATTACTTATAAACAAAAACTCTTGATTATTTTTATTCTCTATGTTATTTTGAACCCAAATTATGCAATAGAAAAAATTATACTCTATCATTGCAATCAAGTGGCATTCATTAAAAATCTACACCACCAATAAGGTGGCTTAAAATTTTTACTAAACACCCCTTAATTACAAGCATAGGTAAATTTTATAAATTCCTACTGCATAATTTGGGTTTAATTTTTCATCGTCAACTATAAGTATGTTAAATTTGTTATTTGTTTCCATCAATCGTTTAAAACTTTATTTATAGAGTATCTTAAGTCATCATCTAGGTTATCCATAGATGTTAACATCCATCTAAGATAACTAGCATCATTTTTTGCTACCTCTTGTAAAGTTTTTCCTTTATGTTTTCCAAACTTGAAAGTTTTTATAAGGATAGGTTTTTTTGTAAGTTCAACCATTTTTTCAACTGGATTTTCATCTGGAAATGTTTTTTGAACAGCTACTCTTAATCTAGTTAAAAATAGTTTTAAAACTAAAACATCACCAATAGCATCGTGAGCTTTTACTTCTATATTTAATGCTTTTGCTTCTTGTTGTTCCTCTTTATAGATACCCATTTTATATCTAAAGTATTGAAGTCTATGAGCTTCTTCATCTTCAAATATATGTTTTGCAACCCTTAGCGTGTCTATAACCTGCATCTCACATTTAAAACCCTCTTTTTCTAGCATAGTTAAGTCAAAAGGGGCATTGTGTATTATCATATAGTTATCGGGTTTATTTAATTCCTGAAGTCTTTTAAAAGCTGTTGTCTCTTGACATTTTACTTTTGACTCTATCATCTCAGGAGTTATACCGTGAACCTCCATAGCAGGTATCTTTATAGGTATATCTGATGAGTTAAATTCGTTGTGAACCTCTATGTTTTTTCCATCCAATACTAGATATCCAAGTTGAATAATTCTATCCTCTTCATCTGTACCTGTTGTTTCTGTATCTAGTATGATATACTTTGCCATATAAAAACCTTTTTAAAACTCAAAACTTTGTTTTTTAAACACTTGAAATTTAGTAGCTACTTCTTTATCTTCTAGTTTTAGTTTTTTTACAGCTTTAGGATTTACTAAGTACCATCCTAAAACTACATCAACTCTATCACCTTTTTGAAGTTTAAAGTTATACTTAATACTTCTTTTTTCATTTGCTTTTATCATAGTATTTTTTATAACTTTATCAGCTACCCATGGCATCGCTGGTTTTTTATTTTTACCAAGTACTCTAACAAAAACTTTAGGTTTCATTTTTGTAGTTGCATTACCTCTTGTTATACTTACTTTTAAAACAGCTACTCTTAGTGGATGTAGTAAAAGTGCATGTGAAGTTTCGTTGTCAACATTTACTATGAAATTATCTATTTGGCGAAGTATAGAGATATTTACATATTTACGAAGCATATCTGAGTGAAAATGACTACCTGCAAAACCGTGAAAAGAGTGTTTTTTTGTTTTATGTAGATTTGATACACTTCCATTAACTTGAGGCATATGACAACTTACACAGTTTGCTCCATCCATCTCGTTTGCTATATTTGTTGAGCATACATTTAGTTTATGTTTATTCATCTTATGTGAATGACAACCTATACAAACATTACCATTTTTCATATGTTTATTACCATTTGTCATTATTTTGTGATAAGGTGATTCTATATGATTTTTTAGAGTTCCAAAGTAGTTTTTTTCATCTTTACTTATGATATTTGTGTTTGTTTTTTTATGAAGTTTTATATTTTTAATGCGATGACAATAAGCACAACTAATAGCTTCTTGATGAGTCTTGTTTTCTGCTGATGGTAAAGCTTTTTGACCTTTTGTTAGCATCTTATCAAGGTTATTTGCTGTCGGAGTGTGGCATTTTCCACAACTATATCTTTGAGCTTTGTTTTTTAATGGATGTTTATCCCATATAGCTTTATGTATAGGGTCTTGTTGCGGAGTTGCATTTGCATGCATTGAATTGTAATACTCATCATATATATTGCTATGACATTGTTTACATTCTGAACTAGGGGCAAACTTGTGGACACCATCATTTGCAAATAAAGATAATGCAAATGAGATGGATAAAAGCACTTTAATCATAATATCAACCTTTTAAGTTTTTGTTGAAATTATAACTAAAATAACTTATGTTGCTATTACTTAGTCGTTATTATATTTTGCTTCTTCTTCTAACATCCTATCCATATTTTCAAATAGTTTACTTGAAGCTTCTTCCATTACACTAAAGTTATTTAATATTCTTTTATGGTTATGTACCAAATCTTTATTTTTAATTACTTCAAATGTATCTAAGACTCTATCATGTACCGTTTTATGAGGTATTAGTATATCTGCATAACTTTTTGAGTGTCCAAACTGTTCTTTTGCATCTGTTTCATACCATTTTCCAAATCTACAAGTTCGATGTGTTGTAAATTCTTTATATTCCTCTTGTTCAACATGTTGAAATGCATCTGATTTAAATAGTATATGATCCATTTTAGCTAAAACAACAAAGTTTTTGTTTTTCATATATCTACTTGAACCTAAAACAGATTTTGCATTTATATTAAATTTTTCAATAGCATCGTTTAGTGTAGCAACACTATCGGTTGATTCTTGAGCAATTCGACTTAATTCAGTTGAGTTTTCAAGCATACCGTTTGATTCTTGTTGTAATGTAGATATGGAGATGCTTATCTCACTTGTAGCTTTTTGAGTTCTCTCTGCTAGTTTTCTAACTTCATCAGCAACAACAGCAAAGCCTCTTCCGTGTTCACCAGCTCTTGCTGCTTCTATAGCTGCATTTAGTGCTAGTAAGTTTGTTTGGTCTGCTATATCTTTAATCAAGTCAACAACTGATGTAATTTCTGAAGTTCTAGTAGATACATTATGAACAGTATCATCATTTTGAATAATGATTTCAGAAAGTTTTTCAAAGTTTTCATTCATCGCTTCAACTATAGCTGTATTTGATTTTGCTAGGTTAGAACTCTCTTTAGCTTCTTCTGCAAGTTCCGTTAAACTTGTATTGTTTTCACTAATTTGATCTTGTATAATCTCAAAGTTTTCAATAAAGCCTTTACCAGTTTTTGAAAGTTCGTTTATAAATCTTTCTTTTTCTTGAACTTTATATTCTGCTTCCATAGCATCTATACTTTTATTTATAAGTTTAGCTGTATTTTTAAAAGTAGAGTTAAGTCCTGTTGTGTTGATTCTTCTAAAATACTTATTTTTACCAGCATAATCAATAGCTGTATTTATCTCTCTCATATAACTTTCTAGTTGGTCAAAAAGGTCATTTATGTTGTTAGCTAACTCACTTATTTCCCCACCAGCATTATCTTTATGTCTTCTGTTTTCAAAGTTACCATCTTTAGCATCTGTTATTATCTTGGTAGTTTTTTTAATACTATCTCTCGTTATATGTATCTGTTTATATGCATATACAGCTATGATAATATTTAAAATATTAAAGACAAATATTGTTGGATTAAATTCAAAAAATATAGATGATACAACAACACCTAAAACAATAACACCAATATGTGCATAGTTTGAATAGTGTAATTTAGATAGTGAGGATAAATTCTTCATATTCCATTCCTTTTTCTTCAAGTAAGTCGTTTAAGATTTTTTCACTAGCAGCTATACCACCTTTTTTTTCAGCACTTAAAAGTTTTTGATAAAGAGGTTCTATAGTATTTAGTGCAATTTTTGTAGGTGCGCGACGAGCAGAATGATAACCAATCACTTTTCCATTAAAGTAAGATGGAGTAACATTTGCCATAACCCAGTAGTAAGAACCATCAGCACATAAGTTTTTAACATAAGCATGTATTTCATTTTCTGATTTTAAGGCATCCCAAAGTAGTTTAAATACAACTTTTGGCATATCAGGATGTCTGATAATATTATGAGGTTTACCAACTAATTCTTCCTCTTTTAAACCAATTATATGTATAAAAGCTTGATTTGCATAAGTTATAACACCCTTAGTATCTGTTTTTGTAACTAAAAGTTCATCAGCATTAAATTTTTTCTCATTGTTTTTTGGAGTTGCGTACAATTTAATATCCCCCATATTTTTTTAAGATGCTCATTTTACATTAACTTTAATTAATTATATCTGATAATTTTAGAATAATAATTTTTTTGATAAAATACAGAATTAGGAGTTATAATGAAAATAGCAGATAATATAACAGAATTAATAGGCAATACACCATTGATAAAATTAAAATATGCTTCTGAATTTAGTGGTGCAACAGTTTTAGGTAAATGTGAATTTATGAATCCAACAAGTTCTGTTAAA
This sequence comes from Helicobacteraceae bacterium, assembly GCA_027068615.1. Lineage (GTDB taxonomy): Bacteria > Campylobacterota > Campylobacteria > Campylobacterales > Sulfurimonadaceae > Sulfurimonas. The sequence continues at coordinate 11,209 of JAMOQV010000174.1, forward strand.
GACAGAATTGGTGCATATATGATAAAGTCAGCTATAGAATCTGGTGAAATAACATCAGAAACAACAATCATTGAGCCAACAAGTGGTAATACGGGGATAGCTTTAGCTTCTCAATGTGCATCTCTTGGATTAAAACTTATTTTAACTATGCCAGAATCAATGAGTGTTGAGAGAAGAAATTTACTTAAATTTTTTGGTGCAGAGTTAGTTTTAACTCCATCTGAAAAAGGGATGCAAGGAGCTATCTCAAAAGCAGAAGAACTACATGCACTAACACATAACTCTATCATTTTACATCAGTTTGATAATATAGCAAATCCTAAAATTCATGAACTAACAACAGCAAAAGAGATTTTGGACGACACAGAAAATAATGTTGATGTTTTTGTATCAGCTGTAGGAACAGGTGGTACTTTAACAGGAACAGCAAGAGGTCTTAAAAAACAAATTCAAAATATAAAGGTTTTTGCAGTTGAACCTAAAGATTCAGCAATTTTATCAGGAGAAGAACCGTCATCTCATAAGATACAAGGTATTGGTGCAAATTTTATACCATCAATTTTAGATAGAGATATATATAGTGAAGTTATTAAGGTAAGTAATGAAGATGCTTTAGAAACAGCAAGAAGATTGGCTAAAGATGAAGGTTTATTAGTTGGTATATCTTCAGGTGCAAATGTTTATGCTGCTATGCAAGTTGCATCAAGAGTAGAGTTTAAAGGAAAAACTATTGTTACTGTACTTTGTGACTCTGGAGATAGATATTTAAGTACAGAACTGTTTAATTAAGCTATGAAACTTTTAGAAACTATTAAGGCTTTAAATGGTGAATGTTACAATTTAGATTATCATGAAAAAAGAAGTGGTATAAAAAATTTAGATTCTTATTTAACTCCACCAAAGGATGGTTTATATAGGTGTAGATTGGTCTATAATTGTGATAAAGTTTTAGAAGTAACTTATCATCCATATAAAAAAAGAGTTGTAAATTCTTTAAAATTAGTTTATGACAATAAAATAAATTACAATAAAAAATTTGAAAATAGAAAATATATAGATGAACTTTTTATGCTAAAAAAAAATTGTGATGATATAATTATTGTAAAAAATGATCTTCTAACAGATACTAGTATAGCAAATATCGCTTTATTTAAAGATGGAATTTGGTACACTCCAAAGAAACCACTTTTAAATGGTACAACAAGGATGAGACTTATAGATAATGGTTTTTTAAAAGAGTTGGATATAAGTGTTTCAGATATAAAAAGTTTTTCAAAAATAGCACTTTTAAATGCTATGATAAATTTTGATATAATTACAAACAAAAAGATAGAGGAAATTATAAAATGCTAGATAATATTATAGAAGATAAAAAATTTGCTGATTTGATGAGAAATAATTTACAAGATTTAATTATTTATATGTTTGAAAGAGAACAAAATTTCGGTATATTGTGCAATATTGAAAATGTTACTTTTGAACCACCATTACCACCGGAGATACAATCTGAATTTCGTCCTATGACACTATTTTTTTTAGCTGGATATACTTTTGAAACTGCTAGAATTATAGATGATACCATAATTTTTGAAGCTGGATTTGGGCAGGAAAACATTGGTTCAGTTGTAACTGTTCCATTACTTAGTATTATACAAATTATTATAGATGAAACACCTATTTTAATAAATCTAGCAAATTATACCAAGTTTGAACAAGCAAATCATAATATTAAAAAAATTGATGAAGATGGGATAGAAAACTCTATGGCTTCTTTTTTGTCAAATCCAGAGAATGCAAAATTTTTAAAATAAGAGGTAATTAACCTCTTATTAGACTTTATTTATAGATAGTAAGTAGTTTATAACATTATCTACAAATACATCGTGTTTTTTATCTTTAGGATAAGCTATATAAAATTTTCTTTGAATTTTATGATTTTTAATTCTAGCTTCAAAAAGTCTTCCAGCTTTTATCTCATCTTGTATTACATATCTACTCATTATAGATACAAGTGGTCTTTGTGCTTCTTTATCTGAGTGTAGTATAGACTCTTTTATCGCAGTTGGACTAGACAATATACCTAAAACATTAAACTCTTTACATTGAACACCTATCTCATTGAACACTTCAACTGTGATTTTTCTAGTATGTGAATCTTCATCTCTACATAACCAATCAAAATTTTTTAAATCATCTGCCGTTAGTTGTTTTTTTATAGGTTGATTTGAAAATAAAACCAATTCATCTTCTACCCATTCTCTATATATGATATCATCTTTAAATATTGGAGATTCTATAAGTGCGATATCTATCTTTTTATCTTGAAGATTTTCAATAACTTCAGTTGATAATCCAACATTTATATATACATCATTATTTATTCGTTTTTTTATCTCTCCTAAATGGCTAGGTAGGATGTAGTTACCAATGGCATTAGATGAACCAACTACAAATGTAAAGTCTTTGTTTATAATTTTTAATAGATCTTTTTCAGAGTTTTCTATCGCTTTTTCAAGTCTTTTTGCAATACGAAATAAATCCTCTCCCTCTTTAGTTAGAACGATACCATTTTTCTTTCTTTCAACTATTTTAGTGTCTAAGTACTCTTCTATGAATTTTATCTGTTGAGTAACAGCGGGTTGAGAAATCCCTAGTTTAGCCGATGCACGAGAAAAACTTTTCTCTTTGATAACCATCAAAAATGTTTGTAATTTGGCAAAATCTTTTAACATTATAATTCCTATAAGTAATATTGATAATACTATTATAACTCATAATTATAATTTATGCAATAGTTTTATAATATTTATACTATTTTTAGTTATAATATAGATAATTTAGTCTATAACGATTGGAAAAAATATGGAAAAAATATTTGAAAAGTTAAATGAAAGTCAAAAATCAGCAGTAAAACAAACTGAAGGTTCAGTTCTAATCTTAGCAGGAGCTGGAAGTGGTAAAACCACAACTATAGTTTCTAGGTTGGCATATCTTTTAGAAGGTATCGGGATACCAGCATCAAACACTTTAACTTTGACTTTTACAAATAAAGCAGCAAAAGAGATGAAAGAGAGGTCTCTAGCTTTAATAAATTCAAATACTTATCCACCTTTACTTTGTACTTTTCACAAATTTGGATTACTTTTTTTAAAGTTTAATATCCATCTTTTAGATAGAAAAAATAATTTTGTAGTGATAGATACAGATGATAAAAAAAGGATTATAAAAAAAATAAACTCTGAAATAGCTACACCATTAGTCGCAAGTGAGATATCAAGATACAAAAACTCTCTACTCTCTCCAGATGAAGCATATAAACAAGCAGAATCATATAATTACCAACAAATTGCAAAAGTTTATGAGGAGTATGAAAAGTATCTAAATGAAAATAATCTTGTAGATTTTGATGATTTGATAGCTTTGACATATAAGCTTTTAGATGAAAATGAAGAATTAGCAATAAAAACATCACAAAAATACCAATACATAATGGTAGATGAGTATCAAGATACAAATGAGTTACAATTAAAACTTATCCAAAAGCTTTGTACAACTCATAACAATATCTGTGTTGTAGGTGATGATGACCAAAGTATATATGGTTGGAGGGGTGCAAATATAAGGAATATCATAGAGTTTGATAAGGATTTTTCAGATGCAACTATATTTAAACTAGAGCAGAACTATCGTTCTCGTGAACCAATCTTAAAAGTAGCAAATGCACTTATTGAGCATAACCGTTCAAGACTTGGTAAAAAGCTTATCTCAACTCGTGGTAGTGGAGATGATGTAGCAACTATAAATTCAAATGATGAAAATGAAGAAGCAAGAAAAATAGCAACAAATATAAACAAGCTTTTAGCATCAGGAGTAGATGCTCATGATATAGCTATACTTTATCGTGTAAATGTTTTAAGTCGTTCTATAGAAGAGGGGCTTAATCGTGCAGGGATACCATATAAACTTGTTGGTGGTTTAAGGTTTTATGATAGAGCTGAGATAAAAGACCTTATAAGTTATATAAGAGTTGTAACAAATATTCATGATGATTTTTCACTTAAGAGAATTATAAATAAACCAAAAAGGGGTTTAGGAAAAGCATCTGTTGAAAAGATAGAACTATCTGCTTATGAGAGTGGTTTATCTATGTTTGAGTATATAAAAACTACAGATATAAAAGTATTGGAATCTTTAGTAAGAAAGAAAAATGCAAACACTTTAAAAGAGTTTGTTCAAAATATAGAGTATGTGGCACAAGAGGTAAAAGATTCTACTTATGAGTTTATAGATATATTAGAAGATACATTTCATTTAAAAAATATCTATAAAGGGCATCAAGATGAACAAGATAAGCTTTTAAATATGGATGAATTTTATGGACTTTTTCGAGACTATGTAAAAACACATCCAGAAGCTTCTTTAGATGAGTTTTTAAATGAGCTTACACTTCAAAGTGAACAAGACCAAGTGGAGGGTGAGAGCATCTATATGATGAGTATTCATGCTTCTAAAGGTTTAGAGTTTAGTCATGTTTTTGTTATAGGTATGGAAGAGGGATTTTTACCAATAGTTGGTGATGGTAGTGATTTAGAAGAGGAGAGACGGCTAGGTTATGTTGCATTTACAAGAGCAAAAGATACTTTGACTCTTTCACATGCACAAAGTCGGTTTTATAAAGGTCGCAGAAGTGATTTAGATAAAAGTAGATTTTTTAATGAGGCTGGACTTTGTGAGGGTTCATTAAAGGTTGAAAAAAATACAGCTTTTAAAAAAGGTGATTTAGTGAGACATAAAGTATTTGGAGCAGGGAGAGTTATCGGTGTAAGCAAATCAGGAAGAGAGTTTAAACTAAGCATAAACTTTGCAGGTATGAAAAAAGATATACTTGCTTCTTTTATAGAGAAATTATAATGAAAAAACTACCAATAGGCATCCAAACATTCAAAGAGATAATAGTAAATGATTATATATA
>JAMOQV010000175.1 GCA_027068615.1 Helicobacteraceae bacterium
CTGGTGGACTACATTTAGTTGCATTAAACTCATAAAATACTAAACCATCAACCTCATACTTATAAAAGTCTAATGTTGTCATCGGTACATCTACTAATTCTTTTGTCATATAAAAATATCCTTATAATACACTCTTTTTATCTATAACTATTTGAAATAACGCCCCATTTTCAGTATTTGAAACTTTTAACTTCCATTGCATCTGTTCTTCTATAATCATCTTAGACATATACAAACCTAAACCTGTTCCATTTTTAGACTGTTTTGTTGAAAAATATGGATCAAAAATCTTATCTATAATACTCTCATCAATACCACCAGCATTATCTTTTATGTTTATGATTATACCATCTTCATCTTCTACAATATCTATATAGATTTTTTTATCTTCTATCTCATTTTCAATCAATGCATCTTTAGCATTATTTATAATATTTAAGATAACTTGAATTAATGAATTTGAAAGACCAAATGCCATATACTCTTTTTTATCATCAAATAAAACTGATATTTGATTTTTCTTAAAGATAGGTTCTGTCATCTTTATAGCATTTGATATAACTTCACTAAGAGAAAAATCCTGTTTTTCATCTTCATTTTTGAAAAAGTTTCTAAAATCGTCAATGGTGTTAGACATCAAATCAATCTGCTTTTTTGAATTTTCCTTAAAATATCCCATAACATCATCGTCTAATTTATCTGCTTGATATTTTGCAATTACTACTTGATTTATCAAAGATAGATTATTTAGTGGTTGTCTCCATTGATGGGCTATCATACCTATAAGTTCACCCATTTGAGCGAGTCTATTTTGTTGAAGCATAAAAAGTTGTTGCTCTTTGTTTTTCTTAACCTCTTTACGGATAGTCTCTTTTAAGGAAGATACATGCCTTTTTCTCTCTTCAAATAAAATACCAATAATCCAAACTATCATTATATGCGACAACAGATAAAGGTTAAAATTAATCGTATTATTAAGTAGCGACTCAGATACAAAAGCCCCTACCCCAATATGGATAAAAAGATGATCTAGTATAGCGATAACAATACTTAAAAAACTAGCAAGAACCATATCTTTTTTTACTATTATGATAACAATAACAGACACACTTAAACTCATCATCAAAAATGCATTTTGTATATCAAACACCACTTCTAAAACAAAAAGGTATAAAATATACCCTATTGCATATAAAATATATTCTAAAACATTTATATTTTTATAATTACTAAAAATTATCAATAAAAATGGTGTAAAAAGTAACTGCCCCATAATATTTCCAAACCACCAAGAAAATATAGAATTGTAAAATTCACTATGTGTTATCTCATCTCCAAACAATAGTACAACATTTGATACAACAGCACTAAATGGTTGAAGTATAAAAACAATAAGGGCAAAAAGCGATAAAATATCTCTAAATTTTTGCATATCTTTTGAAAGTTTAAATTTTTTAAACAGATATATCCCCAAGATAGCTTCTGTGCTATTTATAAAAGCAATTGCTAAAGCTGAAAAAGGTGCTATAGTATGAGTATATGCTAACACAAACTGACCTATAAATATCCCTGGTACAACTTTCTTACCAAAATAGATAGCAAAAGCTAGTGCAATGCCCTCAGGTATAAAAACACCTATAGAGATGATTTTATTAGCATTAAGTAGATCAAGACTAACCACTCCACTACCATAATATAGTAAAGCCATCAGGATAACTAAACTTATACTTTTTGTCATAGATTAGCCTTTGTTGGTATTGTTATTGTAAATCTAGCACCATTATCTGTATTTGCAACATATAGTTCACCCTGACAATGTTCCTCTATAATAACCTTACTCATATATAACCCAAGTCCTGTACCGTTTTTCCCTTTTGTAGAAAAATATGGATCAAAAATCTTGTTGATTATATCTTCATCTATCCCACCTGCATTATCTTCGATATTTATTTTATTGTTATCTATGCTAATAATAAGCTTAGCATCTTGAATATCTTTTTCTTTTAGTGCATCTTTAGCATTTTTAAAAATATTTAATAAAACTTGCACTAATTCATTTTCATAGGTTAAAAAATCTTCAATATTTATTTTATTAACAACTACTTCTATTTTATTGTTATCCAATATATATTTATTTAAAGACAAAGCCTTATCTACAATGGTCTCAAAATTACTTACTTTCATCTCCTCTTGAGGTCTGAAAAAATCTATAAAATTATCTATAGTAGTGCTTAAATATTGTACATTTTCACTTATGCTAGGTATAGTGTCTTCTAATTTTTCTTCATCAAAACTCCCCATCTTCATATGTAAAATGATTAGATTAACTGATGCACTTATAGTGTTTAAAGGTTGTCGCCATTGATGTGCTATCATCGATATTGTTTCACCCATTTGAACAAATTTACTTTGTTTTATTAGCTGTTTATCTTTTTGTCTGTTTTTAGATACTTCATCTTTTACCATTTTTTCCAAAGAGTTATTTATCGTAGATAATTCTAGTGTTTTTTCTTTTATCTCGTTATCTAATTTATCGTTAATTAGTTTAATATCTTTTAACTCTTGCTTAGAAATCTTTATAAAATAAAAAGCAAATACTAAAAGTACAAGTAAAATAATCGATTGGACTAGTATTATATTGGTAACAAATTGATTTAACTTTTCTTTAATCAAATCTATTTTTATATCAGCCCCTATAATGTAAGATTGACCATTTTTAGTTTTATCTGAAATAAATACTGTCCTAAATGAACCCCATTTATCTGTAGATTCTTCATAAGCTATTTGCTTTTTTTCTGATATATTGAGCAATAACTTTGTTGCTTCATCGTATTTATCAAAATATTTTGTCATATTGTCCGTTTTAAGTTCATCATCTTTGGCACTTGAGCTTGTAAAATATATCTTATCATCTTTTTTAATCATAGTATAAACATATTCAACATCAAGATTATTGATAAATTTAGATAATTTTAAAATATTTTGTTTATCTTCCTCCTCTGAGATAGAATCAGACTCTATTGCTTTATCAAAAAAATCATCCCCTAAAATAAACTTTGTACTCAAAGCCACAGTTTTTAATTTTTGATCAATATCGTGATATAAAATATTTTTATTACTTTGGTAATTTATATATGAAATTGTAAATGAACTAATCAATACCAACAACACAAATACTATGGCTAAAGTATTTTTTATACGATAATTTTTTAATAACTCATCTATCATCTATTTGATCCTTTACTATGCATAACAATAAGCTGACTTACCAAGTTTTTTTGCTTTATACATGGCAGTATCTGCTGAGTGTAATAATGTTGACTCTGTATCAGCATCTATTGCAAATCTACTGATGCCTATACTAGCAGATATATTAAATACATCTCCTTCAAATTCAATATCTTTTGCTATCTCTTTTAAGATTTTATCTGCTAATTCGTTAAGAGTTTTTTTATCGTTTACATTGTCAACAATTAAAGCAAATTCATCCCCACCAAGGCGAGAAAAAACATCCTTTTTTCCAATAATATTGTTAATGTTATTGGCAACAGATTTCAAAACTTTATCTCCAGCAGCATGACCATAAGTATCATTAATCATTTTAAAATCATCTAAATCTATAAAAAATAATGAAAAAATATCATTGTTTTCTTGAGCCATTAAAACTGTTTCTTTTAGTTTTGTGATAAAGAAAAATCGATTATATACCTTAGTTAAACTATCATAGTACGCTAAATTATATAATTTTTCTATCTCTTTATCTTTGTCTTTTTGCTTATCTAGTTTTTCTTGAAGAGATATTTCTATCTCAGCTAATTTTTCCATTAAATTATCCATATCAATAGGCTTTGGTATAAAATGATCTATACCAATATTGATAGAATTAAGTAATATTTCTCTGTCACTAAAAGCTGACAAAACAAAGATAGGTTGTTTTTTATCTATCTTTTTAATCTCTTTAGACATATCAAGACCATTTAAGATAGGCATATTTATATCTGTTAATATAACATCTGGTTTGTGCTTTTTGTATATCTCTAAACCCTCTGCACCATTAAATGCTTGATATAACTCTTTTACCTCATCTTCTAACATCATTTTCATCATTTTTTGTGATACAACATCATCTTCTACATATAGTAAAGTAAAATTATACATACTATCTCTCTTAATCTTTCGAATCTATGTAGTGTGTAATCGGTTCTGGTTTATTAAAATAATACCCTTGTGAGAAATCAACACCAAGTTCTTTTACAATGTTAAAAATCTCCTCATTTTCTATAAACTCTGCAATAGTTTGAATACCCTGTTCTTTTGCAAAAGTAACTATACTTTTTACAACAGATAACGAATAACTACTAGTTTGTATATTTCGTATAAGACAACCATCGATTTTAAGTATATCTGGTTGATAATCAAGCAGTCTTTCATAGTTTGAATACCCTGCCCCAAAATCATCAATCGCAATTTTTACACCATATTTTTTTACATCTGCAATAAACTGTTTTATCACTTCAAACTCTTTAACAC
>JAMOQV010000176.1 GCA_027068615.1 Helicobacteraceae bacterium
AGTGTATTTCGCAAAAGTTATGAAGAAGCTGAGGCTATTATGCTTGAAGTTCATAAAAAAGATAAAGGGCTTTGTGGTGTTTACACTCATGAGATAGCCCAAACTAAAGTTATGCAAGTTATAACTAGAGCAAAAGACAATGGTTTTCCTCTAAAAGCCATAATGGAAGAAGAGTAAATGATAAGCAAAGAATTAAATAATATTTTTCAAAAGTCTATAATACTAGCTAAAGAGTTAAGACATGAATACCTTACTATTGAACATATCTTTTATATAGTTTTAAATTCAGAAGAGGGTTCACAAATCATCCTAGCTTGTGGTGGTGATATAGCTAAAATGAAACAACTTTTAGGTATATATATAAAAAATGAGATAGAGACTTTACCTCAAGGTATAGAAGATGAGCCTTATGAAACACTAGCACTCTCAAGACTGATAGACAATATGATAAAACATCTACAATCATCTTCAAAAACAACTGCAACAGTTGGAGATATACTAGTAGCTCTTTATGATGAAGAAAAAACATATTCCTACTTTCTTTTACACGAATTTAATATATCAAGACTAGATATACTCGAAATTATCTCACATCCAGATACAGAAAAAGAAGATGATGATGATAAAAAAGAGGATAAATCTGCACTAGAAAAATACTCAATAGATCTTCTTCAAAAAGCAAAAGATGGGAAAATTGACCCAGTTATAGGAAGAGATGACGAGATAAAAAGAGTTATACAAATACTTTGCAGAAGAAAGAAAAACAACCCTATATTAGTTGGTGAAGCTGGAGTTGGAAAAACTGCTATAGCTGAGGGTTTAGCGCTTAATATAGTAGCTAAAAAAGTACCATCTATCATAAAAGATGCTAAACTTTTTGCACTAGATATGAGTGCTTTAGTAGCTGGAACAAAGTATAGAGGGGACTTTGAAAAAAGGCTAAAAGGTGTTATAGATGAGATAAAAAACATACCAAATACTATACTTTTTATAGATGAGATACATACACTCATAGGTGCAGGTGCAACAAGTGGAAGTATGGATGCAGCAAACCAACTAAAACCAGCACTAGCATCTGGAGAGATAAAGTGTATGGGTGCTACAACATTTGCTGAGTATAGAAATGGTTTTGAAAAAGATAAAGCACTTAGTAGAAGATTTTCTAAGATAGATATAGATGAACCATCTCAAAAAACAAGTTACCTTATACTTCAAGGTTTAAAAGAGAAGTATGAACAACACCACAACATAAAATACACAAACAAAGCATTAAAAAGTGCTGTCAGTTTATCTAAAAGATATATAACAGATAGATTTCTACCAGATATCGCTATAGATATCATAGATGAAACAGCTGCTTCTTTTCATCTAAAAAAAAAGAAAAAAAGTAAGATAAAGTCATCAGATATAGAACATACCATCTCAAAAATAGTTGGCATAACAAACTCAAAAATAAAAAAAGATAAAACACAAGAGTTACAAAATCTTGAAAAAAATCTAGCTACAAAGATAATAGGTCAAGATAAGGCTATAAAAGAGGTATCAAAAGCTATAAAAATCTCAAAAGCTGGACTTACTCCTGCTACAAAACCTATAGCTTCATTACTGTTTTTAGGTTCAACTGGTGTTGGAAAAACAGAATTGGCCATAGCACTAAGTGAAACTCTAAATATCAACTATGAAAGATTTGATATGAGTGAATATATGGAAAAACACACACTTAGTCGCCTAGTTGGAGCACCTCCTGGGTATGTAGGGTACGAGCAAGGTGGACTTCTTACAGAAGCTATAAAAAAACATCCATATACTGTTTTACTTTTAGATGAGATAGAAAAGGCTCATCCTGATCTTATAAACATATTGCTTCAGATTATGGATAATGCAACTTTAACAGACAACAATGGTTATAAAGCAGATTTTCAAAATGTTGTACTGATAATGACATCAAATATAGGTGCAAATGCTAGAAGTATTATGGGGTTTAACAAAGATAATTCTATCTCAAAAGATGAGGAATTAAAGTCATTTTTTACACCTGAATTTAGAAACCGTCTTGATGCTATAGTTGAGTTTAATCAGCTAGATGAAGATGTTCTAAGAGGAATTGTAGAAAAATTTATATATATCTTAAATAAAGAGTTAAAAAAGAAAAAAATTATAGTTGAGATATCAAACAAAGCAAAAGAGTTTATAGTAAAAAATACTATATCAAAAGATATGGGTGCAAGACCTATAAAAAGGTATATACAAAACAACATAACAAATAAACTAACAGATGAGATACTTTTTGGAAAACTAAAAAATGGTGGAAAAGTTTTTGTAGATGCCAAAGATAAACTTATACTAGAGTTTGAAGAGCTATGATACCTCAACTAAATAAGTATGATTTAAACTTTCCACATCCAAACAGTGCAAATCCTGAGGGTATAGTAGCTTGGGGTGCAGACTTAAATCCATCTAGGTTAATATCTGCATATAGAAATGGTATATTTCCATGGTACTCAAAAAATGAACCTATACTTTGGTGGTCTCCAGATATTAGGCTTATTATGGAACTTGATGATTTTAAACTTAGTAAATCTCTAAAAAAAAGTATGAAAAAGTTTACCTATAAGTTTGATACTGCTTTTGAACAAGTGATGAGAGAGTGTTCCGTCATCCCACGAAAAGACCAATGTGGTGATACTTGGATAAGTGAAGATATCATAGAAGCTTATACAAACCTACACGGTATGGGTTTAGCACATAGTGTTGAGACATATTATGATGGAAAACTCGTTGGTGGTCTCTATGGAGTTGTAGTTGGTGGTGTGTTTTGTGGAGAATCAATGTTTGCTAAAAAATCAGATGCTTCAAAGTGTGCCTATGCAACACTTGTAAATCATCTCAAAAATCTAGGTTTTGACTTTATAGACTGTCAAGTACCTACAAAACACCTAAAAAGTTTAGGTGCTAAAGAGGTTGCTAGAGAATACTTTTTGATGAGACTAAATGATGCAAAAGACAAAGATATAAGGTTTAGAGTTTTTTAACACTCCCACGGTCTCCTTTTAT
>JAMOQV010000177.1 GCA_027068615.1 Helicobacteraceae bacterium
TTATTATTTTTGTGGAACTACATACATATTGTAGTAACGACCCTCAAATTTCGGTGGTTTATCCATAACTGCTATGTCTTCAACCATAGGCCAAACACGAAGTAAAACCTCTTTACCAGCTTCAGGATGAGCCATCTCACGACCTCTTAAGAAAACACGGAATTTTACATGATACCCTTTTTCTAAGAACTCTCTTGCATGTTTAACTTTATAAGCAATATCATTCTCTGCAATTTTTACAGATAGTTTAATCTCTTTTACAACGATTTTAACTTGATTTTTTCTTTGCTCTTTTAGTTTTTTCTCTTCTTGGTATTTATATTTACCGTAATCCATAATCTTAGCAACAGGTGGTTTTGCATTTGGAGCGATAAGAACTAAGTCTAAATTCAACTCATTTGCTTTACTCATAGCTTCATCAGTAGAGATTATCCCTAGTGATTCTCCTCCATCTACATTACATCTTACTTCATCAACACGGATGTCGTCATTCATTATGACACGGTCTTTTTTATTACTCAAAAATTTACCTCATTTATTTTAGTTTGTATAAGCTTTAGAAATTCTTCTTCACTTAAATTGTATTGCTCTCTTGTTCTTCTATCTCGAACTGCAACTGTTTTACCCTCAACCTCTTCATCTCCAATGATGATAAGCATAGGCACTCTTGTTTTCTCTGCTGTACGGATTCGTTTATTTAGGCTATCGTTTTTAGCATAAATTTCGCTATCTGCACCAATGTCAATAAGTTTATCCGATAATTCCTTAGCATATTCTTTATGAGTGTCTGCAATTGGAATAATTGCTACTTGTGTAGGAGCAATAAACATCGGAAACTCACCAGCATAGTGTTCAGTTAAAATCCCTATAAATCTCTCAAACGAACCTAAGATGGCACGGTGTATCATAACTGGTTGGATTTTATCGTTATCTTCACCATTGTACTCAAGCTTAAATCTCTCAGGTAGGTTAAAGTCTAACTGAACTGTACCACATTGCCACTCACGACCGATGGCATCAGTTATCTTGATATCAATCTTTGGACCATAAAAAGCTCCACCACCCTCATCTATCTCATAAGGTAGGTTGTTTTTATCCATAGCATTTTTAAGTGCTTGAGTTGATACTTCCCAAACCTCATCACTACCAACAGCTTTATCTGGGCGAGTACTTATCATCATCTTATAATCAAACTCAAAAGTTGACATAATCTTATCTACAAAATCAACAACTTCTATAATCTGCTCTTCTATCTGGTCAGCACGACAAAAAATATGTGCATCATCTTGAGTAAACTCTCTTACACGAAATAGACCATGTAAAGCACCAGTAAATTCGTGGCGATGCACTACACCATATTCAAAGTATTTTATCGGTAAATCTCTGTATGAGTGAAGCTCATCTTCATAAACTTTGATATGACCAACACAGTTCATAGGTTTTACACCAAATTCTATGTCATCAATCTTAGTAAAGTACATATTTTCGCCATAGTTTTGGTAATGACCCGATGTCATCCATAAGTCAGAACGAAGCATCTCTGGACCTCTTACTGGCTCATAACCTCTTTTACGGTGAGCTTTGAAAAGTAGGTTTTCAAGTCTTGCACGAAGTCTTCCACCAGCAGGTAACCATATAGGAAAACCAGCTCCAACCTCTTCACGGAAAGTAAAAAGTTTCATCTCATTTCCAAGTTTACGGTGGTCTCTTTTTTCAGCTTCTGCAAGCATTGTCATATGTGCTTTTAAAGACTCTTTATCTGCAAATGCTATACCATAGATACGAGTTAGCATCTCATTTTTGCTATCTCCACCAAGGTATGCACCAGCGATTTTAAGAAGTTTAAAATGACGGATAAGTTTAACATTTGGCAAGTGTGGACCACGACAAAGGTCTTCAAAATCACCTTGTTTATAGATGCTAACTTTATCATCAGGGATTCTTTTCATAACCTCTAGTTTTAGTTCATCATCTTTAAACTTCTCTTTTGCTTCATCCATAGAGATAGTGTATTTTTCTATCTCATACTTTTTCTTAGCAATGTTTATCATCGCTTTTTCAATCTTTTTTAAATCACCCGAACCAATCTCAGCAGATGTTTTAAAGTCATAGTAAAAACCCTCTTTTACAGTTGGTCCAACAAAGAACTTTGCATCTGGATAAAGAGACTTGATAGCTTGAGCCATCAAGTGTGCAGTTGAATGGCGAAGAATATCAAGAGCTTCAGGAGAGTTATCAAGATGGATCGCCTCACCCTCAAACCCAATCTCTTTTGCAGTTTGAAGGTCTATAATCTCATCATTGTGTTTTATTGCTATTGCATCCAATAAATAGTCCTCATAAAAATTTTTGCTATCATACTTAAAAATTGCTTTTACTTCTCTTTATAAAAGCAATAGTTATATCATTTTTTAAATATCTTGTTTTTATTTTTAACTCTTCTAACTCTAAATATCTTGCAATATCTTTGATTTTTAAAAGTGTCATATAGTTATATATATCACTCTCTTTATCTCCATAAAGTATGTTAAATATAAAACCTTTTTTAGAGTGATTATAACAGTTTTGTATAAAAAGATGTGTTTCAAACTTGTCTAAGATATTCATCGCTCCACTACATATATAGTAATCAGCCTCTATAAGCTTATCTTTACATATATCTGCTTTTATGATTTTTTGAGAGGTTTTTTTTGAAGCTATTTGAACCATTTCATCTAAAGTATCTATACCTATGTATTTTAATGGTAGTTGATTTTTAGATTTTAAAAAGTTATAAAAGTCTCCAAACCCACAACCAGCATCAACTAAAGTGTAGTTATGCAAATCTTTTGGCAACATTTTTAAGATAATTTCAAATCTGATTTTTTGAGAAGATAAGGAGTTCCACTGAACACCTTTTGCAGATAAACCATACTTTTTTATAGATGATTTGTAAAATTTTTCGTTATCGATGCGAGGCATAAAACTTCTTTTTTGTATAATTATACCAAAGGATAAGTATGAATATAGCGATAATAGGTTTAGGTGGTATAGGTGGTTATATATCTGCGATGCTTACAAAAAATACAACTCACAATGTAGTAGGTTTTGCAAGGGGTGAGCATCTAAAAAAGATACAACAAGATGGTATAAAAATCATAGAAGATGAAAGTGAATTTGTTGTAAAGCTAGATGCAAGAGAGTTAAAAGATATAGATGAGAGTTTTGATATAGTGCTTTTTTGTGTAAAAAGTTATGATTTGAAAACATCTTATGAGGCTATAAAAAACTCTATTACAAAAGAGAGTATCTTGATTAGCTTCTCAAACGGTGTAGATAATGGTGATAAACTAAGACAGATGAGTGATAGCATAGTTTTAGATGGTTGTATCTATATACTTTCACATATACAAGAGGTAGGAATTATAAGAAAAAAAGGTAAAGTTTTTGCTGGTGTGTTTGGTGGGGATGAAGATGCTACAAAGGTGTTAGCATCTGTTTTTGAAGAGGCACAACTAAGATACAAAACCCCATCAGATATAAAAACAGCTATATGGAAAAAGTATATATTTATCTCTGCTTTTGCTACTATGACCTCTTTTTACGATAAAAGCATAGGTTATATCTATGAGCATCATAAAGAAGAAGTTACAAAACTTTTACAAGAGATTGCAGAGTTTGCACTAACAAAAGGTATAGATATATCTGATGAGGTTGAAAAGTCATTAGTTACAGCATCAAAAGTACCTTATGATAGCTCAACCTCTATGCATCTTGACTTTAAAAACAAAAAACAAACTGAACTTGATTCTTTAACTGGATATGTAAAAACACCACTTATGCAAAAAATGTATAATTCACTAAAAAAAAGGTAACAATTTGAAAAAAGAGAGATTAGTTCTAGGTGGTGGGTGTTTTTGGTGCATCGAAGCAGTTTATAGAGAGGTTGAGGGTGTTTTATCTGCTGTTAGTGGATATACTGGTGGAAAAAGAAAAAATCCAACTTATGAAAATGTTTGTTCAGGGGCAACAGGTCATGCTGAGGTTGTGGATATAACTTATGATGCTGATGTGGTTAGTTTAGCTAAACTTTTAGAAGTATTTTTTGTTATACACGACCCAACAACACTAAATGCTCAAGGTGCAGATAAAGGTACACAGTATCGTTCAGTTATATACTACGAAAATGATGAACAAAAAGAGCAGATAGACAAGGCTATATCTTTAGCACAAAAAGATTTTAAAGATAAGATAGTAACAGAGGTAAGTTTACTTCCTGATGAGGTTTATCCTGCTGAGGATTATCATCAAAACTACTATAACCAAAACTCTATGCAGGGTTATTGTCAAGTTGTTATAAAACCTAAACTTGATAAATTTAGAGCAAAATATTGTTAAAAAAGATAGATAGTGGCATACTTTTTATGCTTGCTTCTGCACTTA
>JAMOQV010000178.1 GCA_027068615.1 Helicobacteraceae bacterium
TATATTGTAACCCTTTTGTAATCGTTACATTCTATAATTTCGCCACAAACATAAAAAAGGAAACCAAATAATATGAAAAAAATTGTTTTATCAAGCTTAGTAGCTTTATCATTAGGAACTATATCTGCAACTGCTGATTCTGTAAAATTATATCAAGATGAAGTTGGACAAGTATTTACTAAACCAGCTGAGGGTCGTACACTTATAAAAACTCCAACTCCAGTTTTTTCAAAAGCTGACAAACTAAAATTTAGTGGTACGGCTTATCTTGGTTACACATATACTAAACAAGAAGATGATTCTATAAAAGATGAGAGTCAATTTGAAATCAGAAGAGCTTATTTACAATTAAAAGCATACCTTTTAGATGACCCTAAATCATACTATCGTGTAACACTTGATGCTCACAATGACAATGAATCTCAAGATATTAGAATGAAATATGCATACCTTTATTTAAATAATGTTTTACCTTTTACTGGTGTTGAACTTGGTTTAGTTCACCGTCCATGGCATGATTATGAAGAGCATAATGCTTGGTACTATAGAAGTATCCAAAAAGTTTTAACTGAAAGTAGTAATGGAGCTCATTTAAGTAACTCTGCTGACTTTGGTTTTAACTTTAAAACAAAAACACAATACTTCGATAGTGAGATAGGTTTATTTAATGGTGAAGGTTATCATGGAGATCAAGTTGATGCCAACGGTATCTCTCTAGAGTGGAGAGCAACTGCTCATATCTTAGGCGTAAATGGTAAAGGTAAACAAACTAAAAAAACTTATTTTGATGCTTCTTTCTTTGGTCAACTAAATGAAAACCATAAAGCAAGTGCAGATGGTATAGCTGGTGATTATGATGATTTATACTTTTATGGTATCCATACAGTATATAACCAACCATCATTCTTAGTTGCAGCTCAATATATCTACTCTGATGATACAGCTTCAAATGACACTTATGTTTCAGCTCAAGCTGGTGATGGTTACTCTTTTAATGGTGAATACCGTTTAGGTAGCGATTATCAATACAGAGTATTAGCTAGATACGATAGTTGGACAAAAGAAAAACTAAATTCAGCAGATGAAAAAGAGCAAAAGACTATAACAGCTGGTTTTGCTTGGGAACAAAACAAAAATGTTCAATGGGTAGCAAATGTAACTGCAACAGATAATGAAGATTCAACTACTGATACAACAGATATAATGTTAACTGCTGAGATTAATTTCTAAACTTATTTAAGAGACAATTTAAGTTTTTTCATATTTCTTCCATAAAAGTAAGTAGATTTTCTACTTACTTTTAGCTACAATAATTCCAGCCAATACAATAAAAATTATCCCCATAGTTGTTAAAAAACTAGGAAGAGCATCTCCTAAAAATAAACCTACAATTATAGAAAAAACTATATTAGAGTAACTAACAGCCCCAACTATACCAGCTTTTGTTTTCCCATAAGCTTTTGTCATATAAACTTGTGCAAGAGTAGCAAACAAGCCCATACCAATAACATATAACCAAACTATCCCACTAGGTAAAACAAACTTACCCATCATAAAATCTAAACTAGGTATATAAACAAAATTAGATAAGATTAAAAGTAAAGCTGGAACAACACTACCAACAAGCATAAAAGATAAGACTATTGCCCTAGTATCGTAAAACTGCTTTAACTCTCGTACAGAAGTATAAGCCAAAGCAGCACCTATACCACTTGCTATTCCCAATAAATCATACTTAGAAAAACCTATGCCAAATGGTTGAGTTATAAATAATATACCAACAAACCCTAAAAAAACAGCACCCCACCCTTTTAGAGATAATTTTTCACTTAAAAAAAGCCAAGCAAATATAGCTGTAAATATAGGGGAAGTTTTTGAGTATGTCATAGCTTCACCCAAAGGTATATGAGCTATATTATAAAAAAAAGCAAGTAATGCACTAAAACCCATAAATCCACGAAAAAAAAGTAAAAAAGGTTTACCCCCTTTATGTTTCATTGGATTTTTAAATATGGTATAACTGATAATAATTACACCAAAAATATTTCTAAAAAACACAACTTCAAGAGAGCTCATATCTTCAGATGCCAATTTGGCAAATGCACCCATTATAGCAAACATAAAAGATGCAAAAAGCATATACTTTACACCAAGATTTAATTCATTTATTTTCATAATCAAATTATACTATAATTGCTAATGCAAAACTAAAAAAGAGATCTATATGAAAAAAATAATATTTTTATCTATAACTATATCAACCTCTATATTTGCAACTAATTTGGGTTCTCTTCTTTTTAATGGTAATTGTAAAACTTGTCATCATTCAACAAAAAGTATCTCAGCCCCATCTATGGCTAATGTAAGAGAAAACTACTTAAATGCATTTTCTAAAAAAGAAGATTTTGTAAATTATATGTCAAAATGGGTAAAAAAGCCTAATGAAGAAACTTCACTTATGGATAGTGCTATAAAAAAGTATTCATTGATGCCTGAACTTGCTTTTGAGATGGAAACATTAAAAGAGATAACAAGTTATATATATGATACAGATTTTACAAAATAATTTTTAAGTAAAAGTTAAAAAAGGATGATATAATTATCATCCTTTTTAAATTATTTGATTTGTTCTAAGATACTCTCAACACTAAAGCCAAACTTCTCAAACAACTGCTCAGCTGGTGCAGATGCCCCAAATGTATCCATACCTATAACAGTATCTGCAAGTCTGTACCACTCAAAACCACGAGAAGCCTCGATAGCTACTGTTTTAGTTCCCTCTTTTATAATGCTGTTTATATAAGATTTATCTTGTTCTATAAAAAGGTCATAACAAGGGATAGATGCAACATTTACAGGAACATCCATAGAATTTAATTTTGCTTTTACATCAAGAGCTAGTTGAACTTCACTACCACTTGCCATAAGAGTTATAACTGCATCCTCATCACTAGCAACAAGGTAACCACCTTTTGCTATCTCACCGTTTACTGGTTTTGGTAATACTGAAAGATTTTGTCTTGAACAAACAAATGCCGAAGGTGATTTTCTCATCTCTAGTGCTGTTTTCCAAGCTTCTACATTTTCAGCTCCATCTGCTGGTCTCCAAACATAAAAGTTTGGCAATGCACGAAACTGTGAAAGATGCTCGATAGGTTGGTGAGTTGGACCATCTTCACCAACACCGATACTATCGTGTGTCCATATAAAAAACTGCTGAATACCCGTAAGTGCTGCTATACGAGCCGATGGTTTTAGGTAGTCTGAAAACACAAAGAAAGTTGAAGTAAATGGTAAAAGCCCACCATAAAGTGCCATAGCATTAGCAATAGATGCCATAGCATGTTCACGGATACCAAAGTAGATATTTCTACCTTTTGGAAAAACTCCCATATCGTTTAGATAAGTTTTATTAGATGGGCTTAAATCTGCACTACCACCTAGAAAACTAGGAACTGCTCTTGCGATAGCATTTATAATCTTACCATTTGTTCCACGAGTCGCTTCTGCTTTTTCAAAAGTTGGATACTCGATGCGAGAAAAGTCTGGGTTTGTTAAAGCTTCTAATGCTTCGTTTTGTTCCATAAGTGGTAGAGTTTTTAGTGAGTGTAACCACTCTCTTTCTGCTAAATCACCCTCTTCTATAGCACATCTAAATCTAGCCATAGCATCATCTGGTACAAAGAACTTTTTATCTGGATCAAATCCAGCTGATTTTTTAGCTTCTGCTATCACTTCATCGCCAAGTGGAGCTCCGTGAGAGTGGTGTGAGCCTTCTAACTTACCAGCACCTTTTGCTATGATAGTGTTTGCTATAATGATAGTTGGTTTTGTGTTTGATTTTGCTTGAGTTATAGCTGAGTCTATCTCATCAAAGTTATGACCATCACACTCTAAAACATCCCAACCTTGAGACTCAAATCTACCTCTTATATTTTCAGATATACTTAAATCAGTTGAACCCTCAATCGTAATACGATTAGAATCATATATAACTATAAGATTATCAAGTTTATTATGACCTGCGATAGAACAAGCTTCATAACTGATACCCTCTTCTAAATCCCCATCACCACATAAACAATAAACATTATGGTCTATGATATTTGCCGTATCTGAATTTAACTGAGATGCCATAAACTTAGAAGCCATAGAAAAACCAACAGCATTAGCGATGCCTTGACCTAGTGGTCCTGTTGTTATCTCAATTCCAGCTGTATGACCATACTCAGGATGCCCTGGAGTTAGTGAGTCTAACTGACGAAAGTTTTTCAAATCATCTACACTTAAACCATATCCCCAAAGATAATAAAGTGAATATATAAGACCAGTAGCATGACCACCAGAAAAAACAAGTCTATCACGGTTTAACCAAGATGGGTTTTTAGGGTTGTGT
>JAMOQV010000179.1 GCA_027068615.1 Helicobacteraceae bacterium
TATAAGGTCATTTAAAAACTTTATAAGTATATTTTTATGTTTTTCATTACCAAAAAGCCATTTAAATCCAAAGTCTGTAAATGGGTCTATGTATTTTTCTTTTACTACTGCACACATTGTATCTCCTTTATTGACACTCAACTGCACCTATCATCTGTTCATAATGTGGAGTATCTTTTTTACCTATAAATGTATAAGTACCTATACTTAAGCTAAAATTTTTATCATCTACTTTGATGCCATTACACTCAACTGTTTTATGTTGGTTAAATCTCATCACAACATTTAGCATCTTATCTTGTTTTGCTAAAGTGTATTTGTTATAAGATATAGCACTAGTGATAACAACAAACAACATAGATAAAATCGCTATCTTTTGTTTTTTGTCTAGCTCCGTAAAGTAATGAAGAGCTAAAAACAGTAACCCTAAAACTACTAAACCAACTATATAAGCCACTAAGCTATACCTCTTATCTGATAAGTTATATCTCCAGCACCAAACCCTATGATAAGCCCACTATCAAGTGTTTTTAAATCTTTTTCATCTTTTACTATCGTTATAGTGTTGTTTGCTCGTGTGATGTTATCTGCCATAGTTAAGTTATAGTTTTTAAACTTCTCTTTAAAGTCTATCTCCCTTACAGCTTCACCAGCTGCCCAAACAGGTAGGATGATAAGTTCTTCCGCTCCCTCAAAACATTTTATAAATGCATCAAGATTATCTATAGTGCGAGAGTATTTGTGTGGTTGCCAGATAGCTGTTATCTTATTAAAACCTTTTAATTGAGCATACTCTTTTACAGAATCAAATGTAGCTTTTATCTCTGTTGGATGATGCCCATAATCATCTATGATAACACTATTATCTTCACTTCCAACTATATCAAACCTTTTTTTGATACCTTTAAAGTTTAAGATATTTTCTTTTATATCTTTTATATCCATAGACTCATGAGCTGCAAGTATTGCCAAAGATGCATCCAGTGCTATATGCTTACCAAATCCCCAAACAGTAAAACTACCCAAACTCTTTAGTGTAAATCTAGTATGTGGTTCGTTGTTTATAAGTATATATTCAATGTTGCTTATATCTTTGCTAGGGTAAAGCCAAGAAGCTTCTACCTCTCCTACAAGTGTAGATAAAAATGGGTCTTCTGCATTTAAAACTCTACAACTAGCCGAATTTATAAAAGTTCTATAAGAGTCATAAAATCTATCATAGTTATAATCATAGTACTCCATATGTTCAGGTTCTGCATTTATAACTATGGCACAGTATGGGTTTGAGTTTACAAAACTACCATCACTCTCATCTGCTTCAAATATCATTATATTGTTAGATTCTTCATATCTTACATTTGAGCCAAAAGCCTTTGACTCTGCACCTATTATGGCTGAACCACTCATTATAGCTGTAAGTATAGCAGTTGTTGTACTTTTACCATGAGCACCAGCTACTGAGTAAACTTTTTTATCTTTAAGTAACTCTATAAGTGCTTCACGACGAGCTAGAACTTCTATACCTTTTGATTTTGCTTCTACTATCTCTGGATTGTCTGGACTTATGATAGCTGAGTGTATAACTAAGTCTTGATTTGTTATAGCATCTGCTGAGTGTGGAACAGTTACTTCAATGCCAAGTTTACGAAGTTTTTTAGTTATAACTGTATCGGTTATGTCTGAGCCACTAACCTTATGTCCGTTAAAATGCATAAACTGTGCAAGACCCGATATACCGATGCCACCTATACCTATAAAATGTACTTTCATAAACTTCTCCACACTATTTAGAATCTTTTTCTTTAGCGTTATCTAGCAATTTTTGTGCCTCTTTTGTAAAAGAACTGATATAAAAAGTTCCTTTTTGTTGTGTTAGCTCTATATCTGCCATATTTTCTAAAAAGTCTTCAAGTTTCATACCCTCAGTCGCAGCCATCTGGTGAAGTTTTAAAGCCCATGAAAACTTATCGTCAGTTGTCATTCCACTAAGCACTTCAAAAAGTGCAGCCGCATCACTGATAGCTCCAGCACTATAATGCTCCATAGCATACTCATACAAAGCTCTAGTAGTTGCAAAATCTTGCACTTCATCCATATCTAGCTTTTTATGACTCTCAAGTGTTGATGTTAGTTTTTCAAGTGCTATATCTAAGATATTTGCATAAAAACCGTGTAAAGTCTCCTCATCAAAAGTATCGTGTGCTTCTTGTTCTAGTACATAAAGCGATGCTATATCTGCTTCTTGTTGGGCTTTTAGTACTTTTGCTTTTAACTCTTGCTCTTTACTCATCTAAACATTCCTTAATTCTCTTTAGTGCATCTTTTGTTTTTTCTTCATCTTCAACAAGTGCTATCCTTACATAGCCAATGCCTGGATTTTCACCTTTTGCATCTTCTCTTGCTAAAAACTCCCCTGGTAGAACTTTTACATTGTACTTTTCATATAATTTTTTTGTAAATTCTAATGCATCTTCTACTTTTAACCAGATATAAAAAGTTGCTTTTGGTATCTCTATACCTAGTATCTCTTTTGCTATCTTAAAGTTTTTCTTATATACTTCTCTTGCAGATGCAACATGTTTCTCATCACTCCAAGCAACAGCAGATGCATTTTGAAGTGGAAGTGGAGATGCACAACCTACATAAGTACGGTACTTCATATACTCTTTTAGTATCTCACTATCTCCTGCTATAAAGCCTGAGCGAAGTCCAGGGGCTGAACTTCTTTTTGAGATAGAGTTTATAACAAGTACATTTTTAAACTTGTCATTTCCTACAAAAGTTGAAGCTTCTAGTAAAGATGGTATAGGCTCATCAGTATAAAGTTCACTATAACACTCATCATTTAAAAGTACAAAGTTATACTTTAGTGCAAGTTTTACCCACTCACCTAACTCTTGAAGTGTTAAAACTGATGATGTTGGGTTATTTGGAAAGTTTAGTATCACTAAATCACAAGATGCCAAATCATCCTCACCCATACTAGGTTTAAAACCATTTTCTTGTGTAAGATTTAAGTGGATAGTTTTACTTCTAGTAGCTATGGCTGAACCTTCATATATCTGATAAAAAGGGTTAGTATATGCCATAGTTGGATTTTGCTTATCAAAAAGCAAAAATTGTGGGAAGTTAAAAAGAACTTCACGAGTTCCAAATGTTGGGATGATTTGCTCATCATTTAGATTTGTGTTAAATCTTTTAGATACAAAATCTCTCATAGCATCTCTTAGGTTTTCTTCTCCCGTAGTTTTTGGGTATTTTTTAAGCAAAGAAGTGCTGTCTTTTAGGGCTTCTTGTATAAACTGAGGTGTTTCAAACTGAGGTTCACCTATGGTTAAAACAGATGGTTTATACTCTTTAGAAGCAACGATATTTTTAAGTAAATTGGTTAATTTTTCAAATGGGTACGGTTCAAATTTCATGATGTGATTATAGCGAAAAAATATATACTTTTAGTTTTCTTTTTTTATAAGTTTTATTATTTATATATGTATAATATTGATATTAATTATATTTAGATATAATTTATCTTTTAAAGAATTTATAAAGGTTAATTGATTTATGAGTAAGTATGCACAAATAGCAGAGTATTTACAATATTTTTTAGAAGATGAAGTTAGGAAAACTGGTTTAAGTAATGTTGTTGTTGGTCTAAGTGGAGGACTTGATTCTGCTGTTGTAGCTGTTCTTGCTCAAAAAGTTTTTAATGATAATCTTTTATGTGTAAAAATGCCATCACATTACTCATCACAGAGTTCTTTAGACGATGCAGATGAACTTTGTAGAGATTTTAATTTAAATTCTATAACAGCTTCAATCGAACC
The DNA here is from genome assembly GCA_027068615.1 of Helicobacteraceae bacterium. GTDB lineage: Bacteria > Campylobacterota > Campylobacteria > Campylobacterales > Sulfurimonadaceae > Sulfurimonas. Next base: position 3,825 of record JAMOQV010000179.1, read on the forward strand.
AATGTTGAAAGCTTATGAGGAGTTACATTCAGATATGGATAATCTTAGAAAGGGTAATTTTTCCTCAAGAATGAGAATGAGTACACTTTTTGATATATCTGCTCGTGAAAATGCTTTAGTTTTAGGAACAAGTAACAAAAGTGAGTTAATGCTTGGTTATGGAACACTTTATGGGGATTTGGCATCTGCGATTAATCCCATAGGAGATATGTATAAAAGTGAAGTTTTTGAGTTTGCTAGATACTTAGGTGTTACAAAAAGCATCATAGAGAAACCACCATCGGCTGATCTGTGGGATGGTCAAAGTGATGAGGCTGATTTGGGTTATACTTATGCACAGCTTGATGTTGCTATGAAACTTTATGTAGAAGATAGACTAAGTCGTGATGAGATAGTAGCAAAAGGTGTAGATGCTAAGATGCTAGATATGATAATCAAAAGAATTTTTCGTAACCATTTTAAAAGAAAGATGCCTGTAATTGCTAAACTTACATCAAGAACTATAAATCATGATTTTAATTACCCTCGTGATATAACTTTATAATA
>JAMOQV010000180.1 GCA_027068615.1 Helicobacteraceae bacterium
GTTTTTATAGGCATATTTAACCCCATAGCGATAGCATCGGTAGCTACAAGTATCTGAGTTTTTCCCTCTCTAAATCTTCTTGCTTCCTCTCTTCTTACCTCTGGAGAGAGGTTTCCATAAACTACACTTACACTAAAATTTTTACTAAATAGTTGTTTTAATCTTAATACATCTTTTCTACTAAAAGCTATGATAGCTGTACCATCTTCAACATCTTTTATATCTGTGTATGTATCTAGTAGTTTTAGTGGGTTTTTTCTCTCAAACTCTATAATCTCTAACTCTTCTCCTAGATACTCAGCTAGTGCTATAATGGCATCTTTTACATTTGGTGAGCCTGTCATTATAACTTCAGATGCTGGTGCTCCTATGATAGCATTTGCCCAAGCCCAACCTCTGTCTCTATCATTTATCATCTGCACTTCATCTATCACACAAACATCAACATCCACTTCAAAGTTTAGCATCTCAATAGTTGAGCTTATATGTGTAGCTTCATCATCTAAAATCTGCTCTTCACCTGTTATAAGTGAAGCATCTATACCCATCGCTTTTAGGTTTTCATAACCCTCTAATGCTAAAAGTCTAAGTGGTGCTAAGTAATAACCAGTATCGGCTTCTTTTAACTTCTGCATCGCTGTGTATGTTTTACCACTGTTTGTTGGACCTATGTGAAGTGTTAGTTTTCTTCTCATACTTCTAGCTTGTGGAAAAAGGTTTTTAAAGTCCCTTATAGTTCTAGCAAGTAATGCTTGTCTTTGTTTTTTTGCTATCTCTTCTTGAGTTGAGTATATAAATCTTCTTAGAGTTTTTTTCTTTATCTTTGGAGTTATATTTAAAGATGCATTTAGTAAATCTTTTAGATGTTTATAAACTTTTTCATAAAGTTCTTCCTCTGTGAGATTTAGTAGAGATGCATAAGAGTTACACTCCCAAACTAGCTCTTTTAACTCCTCTAAAAAATACCCCTCTTGTTCAGCTTTTGCATCTTTTACTATCTGAGTAAAATCAAGATTTTCCCCAGCCCAAATATCGCCAAGCAAAGAGGTCAAGTCTATACTCAAATCTAGCAAATAGTTAAGCTTTTTATTTATAAAAGGTATATTTACTTCACTCTCACTCTGCACAAGATACTCATCTTTAAAAAGTTGAGATTGTTTTATATCTAGTTGTGTTGAGACTATTGAGTTTAGTATCTGCTCTTTTATATGTGGGTATTTTGAGGTTTGTGGAGGGGATGAGCGAAGAGATGCAACTACCTCTTTTTTTGTTAGGTATTCGTGTGGGTCTTTTAGATTTTTTATAAAGTTTTCTATGTAGTTTTGACGGTTTCTAGTAACTTCAAACTTATCTGCTAAGATTTTTTGTACTATCTCATCTTCTGAGTGTTCATCTAAAAACTCATATCTGTATGGTTTTGTTTTTAAAACTTCTATCTTGTAAAAACTCTCCCCATAAAGTACATAATGCAAAGATGCATTAAACTCAAAACTATCATCTATATCAAAAACACCTTCACATTTTTTTTGGATGCTTTCTCTTTTTTTCTCATATCTTAAATGTTTTAGTTTTGATTCTACTTTAGCTATGGTGATTTTTTTTGTACGGGTTTGAGCAAAAACTATACGAAGTTCAAACTTTTCTTCCTCAGTTATATCTAGCTCATCAAAAAGTAGTTCTAACTTCTCTTCTTTGTCCATAGATGGTTGTTTAGGATTATCAGATGGATATATAACATCATTGTTTACAAAAAAGTTAAGTATCTCTCTTCTTATCTCACTATCTGCTTCACTCCAAAGCATACGGGTAAGCTTTAAAAGTTCAGCTTTGTTATACTCAACATCAACGATGCCAAGTGTATGAAACATCTCACTAAGAGTCTCAGCACTAACTCGCTCAACTCCAACATCAAACGGGTCATTATCGAAGTATTTTTTAATTCTTTGGTTTATTTTAGAGTTTTTTTTATTTTTTTTAGCCATTTGGTATTATAGTATTTTATAGTTAAGATTTAAACCCAGATTATGCAGTAGAAATATTGTAAATAAACTTATTATTTTTTTCATTATTTTACATAATATTTATTTTTCTTTGCTAGAATTATATTAACAAAGGTAGCTCTTTGTGTATGAATTCAAGCTGGCACTTGAAAACTTAAACGGTTAAGCCTCATTACCATTTTTGGTAATGGGGCTTTTTTTTTGTTTAATGGTTGGGTTATGTGGGTTAGACCGTTTAAGGAATTTTAATTATGCCAGTAATTGATATTCATACAGTAGGCTATATCATAATAGCTTTAGTTTATCTAACTTTTGCTTTTGTGAAATAAACCTACACTTAGAGGATTTGCTACCCTCTAAGTTTAACCCAAATTATGCAATAGATCGTTATCAAAGTGTTTTTATATTATATCTAATGATATACAATAGCATTATCAAAGATAACACCATCTACACCAATTTTAGCTATCTCTTCTATCTCATCTTCATGATCTATATGAACTAAAACTTTTGCATCAAAGAGATAATTATTTGCTATATCATTTGATATTTTTGATAATTTGTTATCTACAAGTATAAATGAAGCTCCCAATGATGAAGCATATATTAACTCTTTTATATTTTTTACACTTAATGCAAAAGTTATCCCATTATCTCTTAAAAAATTAATTATTTCTAAGTAACTTTCATCAAACTCTATATGTAAAATTGATGAAGATGGAGTATCTTTTATATCATCTATACTATCTATATGATAAAAACTATCACTAAGTATAAATCTATGTCCAAAAATCAACATACTAACCCTTTAAACATGATTCACAACAGTAGTAATGCCCATTGCTAAGTATCGCTTCATCAAGTTCACAGTATATGTGACATTTATAACATTCAACCATCTCATTTGCTTTTGTATCATCATCTTGTTTTTTTGTACTTTTTAAAGGTTTTTTCTTTATAAATACAAAATATACAAAAGCAATAACACCAATAACAACCAAATACTTTAACATAAGTCATCTCCTAAAAGTAAATAATGTCTATGATGTGTCTCTATGATTTTATGATTCATACCTTTGGGTACCTCATCATAAACTCTCTCCCCTTTAAAAAAAAGAAGTTTAGAATCCTTATCTCTAAAATTTTTACTAAGTTCTAAAAGCATTTTTGTATCTGTTACTGCACGAGATGTTATAAGTTCAAAAATCTCATTATCCATCTCTTCAACTCTTTTTTTTACAACCCTTACATTTTCTAGGTTTAAATCAGCTTTTATAAATTGTAAAAAACTAGCTCTTTTGTTTAATGGTTCTACTAAAGTAACTTTTGTTTCAGGTAAAGCCATCGCTAAAATCATCCCTGGAAATCCAGCCCCTGTTCCAATATCCATAAGTGAAGAGACTTTAGGTAAGAATGTGATAGGATACAAGGCATCATAGATAAATTTATCCATCGTCTTTTCATCCCTTGCACCAGTTAGATTATGTATTTTATTCCATTTAAAAAGATGCTCTTTGTACTTAGTAATATTATGACTAAAATTATCAGGAATTTTTATATTTTCTTTAATGATTTGTTCTTTTAAATTCAATTACTTTACCTCTTATATATACTCTTAGTTTATCAAACTCAGGTTGTTAGTTAGTAACTTATCCCTGTTACACTTCTGATTTGTTCTATCATAGGCATAGCTACTTCACTAGCTTTTTTAGCACCATCTTTTAAAATCTCTCTTACTTCATCTTGATTATTTAGATAGTATTCTCTTTTTTCTCTATATGGTTTAAAATACTCCCATATAACTTCAGCTAGATAGATTTTAAAATGCCCATGACCCTCTCCACCTCTTTTATAACGGTTTTGAAGTTCTACAAGCTCATTTTCATCTAAAAACAGTTTTGCCATATTGTAAACATTGCATCCCTCATACTCTTTTGGCTCTTCTAGTGCTACTTGTTCAGTTACAATTTTTTTGATAGTTTTTAACTGTTTTTTCTCTTCACCGAAGATATTTACAGTGTTTTTATAACTTTTTGACATCTTTTGACCGTCAATTCCAGGTACAGTTTGAACATCTTCTTGCACTTGAAACTCTGGTAGTTTTAAAATCTCACCATATTTGTTGTTAAACTTTGTAGCTATATCACGAGCGATTTCAACATGTTGGATTTGGTCTTTTCCAACTGGTATAATATCTGATGAAAAAAGAAGTATATCAGCAGCCATTAAAACAGGGTAAGAAAAAAGTGAATGATTAGCCGCGATACCTTTTGCTGTTTTATCTTTATAACTGTGAGCTCTCTCAAGAAGTCCCATAGGTGTAAAAGATGATAAAATCCAATAAAGCTCTA
>JAMOQV010000181.1 GCA_027068615.1 Helicobacteraceae bacterium
GGTGTCAGTCGCCACCTTAAAACACAATTAAAATATAACTAAATATTAAAAGTTTCTAAGAAATACAAACTAATTTTATATTTTTAACAATAGTCCCAATAATGCTACTTTAGTAGTGCTTAAGCACTAGAGAGTAATCTAGCATCATCAATATCGGTCTTGTTTCTATTTCCAGAAGCCTTAGCAAAATTATGTGATCTCTTTGGATTTATTGCAAAGGTTTTAATGCTTTTTTTAGAACAAACTTTCTTTAACTTATATTTTACTTTTTTATTTTAAAAAGTTTGTGAATTAAATATAAATTTTAGATATAATTTCAATAAACACTCTTCGAAGTAAGGTTATTCATGAAAAAAATCGCAATTATCGGTCGTCCAAATGTTGGAAAAAGTTCACTATTTAACAGGCTAGTTAAAAAACGCGATGCCATCACTTCAGATATGGCTGGAACAACAAGAGATGTAAAAAGAAGACATGTTATCATCAACAACAAACAAGCACTTTTACTAGATACTGGTGGACTTGACAAAGGTTGTGAACTATATGACAGAATCAAAGAAAAATCCCTAGAAGCAGCTCACAAAGCAGATATAATCCTTTTTATGGTAGATGGAAAAGGCATCCCTGAAGATGAAGACAAAAAACTTTTTTATGAACTTCAAACTTTAGGTAAGGATGTAGCACTTGTTGTAAATAAAATCGACAACGATAAGATGCAAGAGAAACTTTGGGATTATTATGAGTTTGGAACTGATGCTATATTTGGTATATCTGTTGCACATAACCGTGGTACAGTTGCACTTTATGACTGGATGTATAACTTAATACCTGATGAAGATATCATCAAAGAGGATGAAGAACAAGAGAGTGAAGTTATAGCATCGGTTGAAGATGAACTTGATGATGAAGAGTTTTTTGCTCAGTATGAAGAAGATGAGGAAGATAACTACTTCTACACAGATGAAGAAGCTGTTGAAGATAACTCAATCTTTGCTCAAAATGACAAAATCAAAGAGTTTGATGAAAACGACATCAACCATATAAAAATCGCTATCATTGGTCGTACAAATGTTGGAAAAAGCTCACTTTTAAATGCACTTCTTGGTGAAGAACGATCAGTTGTAAGTAGTGTTGCAGGAACAACTATAGACCCTATAGATGAAAGCATAGAGTATAAGGGCAAACAACTTACATTTGTAGATACTGCTGGTCTTCGTCGTCGTGGTAAGATAGTGGGGATTGAAAAGTTTGCACTTATGAGAACAAAAGAGATGCTAGAAAATGCAAATATGGCTCTTGTTGTTTTAGATGCGAGTGAGCCACTTTTAGACTTAGATGAAAAGATAGCTGGTTTAGTTGATCAAAACAGACTGGCTTGTATCATAGTTTTAAACAAGTGGGATATCTCAAACAGAGATGCTTACGATAAACTTGTAGCTGAAGTTAGAGATAGATTTAAGTTTTTAGCTTATGCACCTATCATAACACTATCTGCAAAAACACACAGAAGAGTTGATCATCTTCATGACTTGATACTTGAGATAAACGACAACTATTCTCAACGCATCCCAACTTCAAAACTAAATGAAGTTATAGAAAAAGCACAAAGAAGACATCAGTTACCAACTATGCATGGTCAAGTTATCCGTATCTACTACACAACTCAGTATGAAACTAGACCACCAAAGATAGCTATAGTTATGAATAAACCAAAAGGGCTTCACTTCACTTACAGAAGATACCTAACAAACAAACTAAGAGAAGCATTTAACTTCACAGGAACTCCACTACTGTTTAAAGCTAAAAGAAGAGGTGATACTTAAACAGTTATATCTAATTTTTTTGTAGCCCTATCCATCTTTTGAGTTAAAATCTTTGACTTCATATCTTCTAAATCATTGATTTTAAGCTTAATTTGGTCTATACTAAAATCTATATTTTCTTTATCTAAAAATAAAGGGGTATTAGCAGGAGAAAACTGCTCAATACCTGCCATATCTTCCATATTGGATATTGCTAGTTCACTATCCATAACCAAATCTATATTATCAGATAGTTCTAAAATCTCATCTTCTGACATTTTTGTACCTGTTTTTAAGATTATACTATCTACATTTCCTTCCACTTTTGGAATATGTTTTATAGTCTGAACGACATTATCTACATCCTTACTTCCATACTTTGTTTTTAAGTCATCTGTTTTTAATATATTTTGAACACTTTTTAGATTGAAATCAGTTGCATCTTGTGTATCTATATCTGCTTTTATAGGTTCTTGATTTTTTTGTGAACTTAGTGAGTTTAGCATACTTTTTAAGTTATTTAT
>JAMOQV010000182.1 GCA_027068615.1 Helicobacteraceae bacterium
CTAAATAAACCTCTTGAAATATCCTAGTGTTTATATCGGCAATAGTTATAAAAAGTTTAATCTTACACTTTTTACTATCTCTTCATCTTCAGCCAAATCCACCCATCTAAACTGGTTTCCACTTTGGTTTGAGCCTTTTAGTAAATCTCCACTTTTTCTAAATTTTAAGTCAAGTTTTGCGATATCAAATCCACTTGTGGTTTCACAAAATCTTTCTAATCTTGATGATTTGTTTTGTTTGGTATAAAGGTAACAATACCCCTTTAAACCTGTACGACTAACACGACCTCTTAATTGATGTAATGTTGAAAGTCCAAGCCTCTCAGCCCCAACTATAACTACAGTACTAAGTCTAGGTAAAGAGATACCAACTTCAACAACAGTAGTAGCTATAAGGATATCCCCTTTTTTAGAAAACTCCTCTAAAACTTTCTCTTTGTCTTTATCTTTTCCATGAGTTACATAGACATTTTGAAAGTTTTTTTCCCAGTATCCACGAGCTTTATCTATACTTTGGTAGTCTATAGATTCACTCTCTTCAACCAACGGATATATAACAAGAACTTGATTAGACTTTGATATCTCCTCTTTTATATGTAAAATCAACTCTTTAAAATCTTGATTTCTTATAACTTGACTTGTTATATCTTTTTTAAATGGTGTTGATGTTATAAGACTTACATCTATATGTGCTGTCTCTATCATAGCTTGTGTTCTAGGTATAGGTGTAGCAGAAAATTGTAGATAATGTGGCTTTTTTTCACCCTCAGATACTAACTTTTCAAGCATATTTCTTTGAAGTGTTCCAAAACGGTGTTGTTCATCCACCATAACTAACCCAGCATCAGGCAAATCACGATAAAGCAAAGCATGAGTACCTATGATAAAATCATATTCACTTAAATCTACCTTTTTAGTTTTATTTGTTACTAAAGTTATATTAAGATTTGGAAGAAATTTTATAGCTTCTTCATATAGTTGGTTTGCAAGTATAGTTGTTGGTGCCATCAGTATCGAGCGATAAGGTTTCATCATATATGCAGATGCTAAGATAACCATAGTTTTACCACAACCAACATCACCAACTATCATCCGTTTGGCACTTACTTTTTTAGATATATCTTGTTTTATATCTTCTATAGTTTTTACCTGTTCATCAGTTAATGTAAAAGGTAGTGTATCTGCCCACTCTTTATAATCGTTTGAGACACTACAAACTGAATCAAAATATCTTCGTTTTGATGATAACTGTTTCATATAAACAAAAAGTTCAACATACTTTAGAGCATCTAGTATATCTTTATCTAACTCTTTTAGATTTATAACTGTTTTAGGAAAATGTAATTTTAAGAGATTATCTATAACTTTTTCATCTAAACCTTCATTTAAAAGACTCTCTTTTGTAAGATACTTTTGAACAAATCTAAGCATAGCATCGCTTCTAAGTGAGCATTTATACTTAGGAGTGATTGAGCCTACCGTTGTAACTTTTTTAGGCATATTTATACTACACATACCATTATTACACTCAACTACACCATAGTAGTAATCTCTGTTTCCCTCTTTGAACTGATGCATCATATATGGTTTGGGACGGAAAATAACACCTTGAAGAGTATGAGCAAAGTTATGAACAAAAAAAGTTATCTGTATAGAGTTTTTTGCACGAAAAACAGACTCAACAGTTGCATCTACAAGTTGAGGACTACCAACTTGTAGTGTTGAATGAAGAGTTAAATCTTCATAAGAAGAGGGGATTATTAAAGCTAACTCACTAAATGAGTTTATATCTAGTTTTTCAAATTTAGTTTTTATCTCTTTTGCTAATTTCATCTTGTCATTATATACAAAATTTAGATTTTATATATAAAATATTGCAAATT
>JAMOQV010000183.1 GCA_027068615.1 Helicobacteraceae bacterium
CATTTAGTAAAACTAACAGCAAAACAAAAAAAAGATGAAGCTTACTTAAAAGAGGTTGAGGAGCATTGTCTTGATGTGATTATAGAGTCTATAAATATAGCACTTGATAAGACTAAAAATGTATCGGCAGTTATAGAAAACACAGCTGGTCAAGGTACAAACTTAGGTTACACTTTTGAGCAGTTAGCTTACATCATAGATGGTGTTAAGGATAAAAGTCGCATCGGTGTTTGCATCGATACTTGCCATCTTTTTGTTTCAGGTTATGACATAAGAACAAAACAGACTTATGATGCAACTTGGGATGAGTTTGAAAAAGTTGTAGGGTTTAAGTACCTTATGGGGATGCATATAAATGATTCTAAACCACCACTAGGAAGTAAAAAAGATAGACACCATTCCATAGGTGAGGGTGAAATTGGGCTTGATGCTTTTAGGTTTATAATGAACGATAAAAGGATGGATGATATACCTCTTATACTTGAGACTATTGATGATAGTATTTGGAAACAAGAGATAGAGATGCTTTACTCTTTTGAGGAAAAGTAAGTATTTTATTATAGAAAGTTATTAGATGACACTTGAACAAACCATAAAACAACTTCCCCACTCTGCTGGGGTTTATCAATATTTTGATAAAAATGGTAATCTTTTATATGTTGGTAAAGCTAAAAATCTTTCAAATCGTGTAAAGAGTTATTTTAACTTTACACCAACATTAAAACCAAATTCTACACTCTCAAGTAGAATTATAAAAATGATAAAGCAAACTGTTTCTATGAACTATATAGTGGTAAACTCAGAACACGATGCTCTTATCCTTGAAAACTCACTTATAAAACAACTAAATCCAAAGTATAATATCTTACTTCGTGATGATAAAACTTACCCATATATCTATATAGATTACACACAAGAATACCCACGATTTGAGATAACAAGAAAAATACTAAAGGATAAAAATATAACATATTATGGACCTTATTCGGTTGGTGCAAAAGATATACTAGACTCTATATATGAGTTGTGTAAACTTGTGCAAAAAAAGGGTTCACTTAAAAATAAAAAGATATGTTTATATCATCAGATAGACAAATGTTTAGCACCATGTGAGTTAAATGTTTCAAAACAAAGATATCAACAAGAGTTGGATTTAGCTCAAGAGTTGATTAAAAACAAAAAATTACTTATAAAAAAACTACAAGAAAAGATGCTTTTTTATGCTGAATCTTTAAGATTTGAAGAGGCAGGTGAGTTAAGAGACAGATGCCAAAGGATAGAAAAAAGTGAGATAAAAAGTGAGATTGATTTTGCAACTGATGATAACTACGATATATTTGTACTTCAAAACAGTTCTAAAAAAGCAGTTGTTGTACGGATTTTTATGAGGGGTGGAAAGATTATATCTTCTTCGCACGACTTTATAATGCTAAATGATGGTTATAATGAAGATGAGCTTTACAAAAGGGTTTTACTTGAGTTTTATAAAGATGAAAAACCACCTATTGTAGCTCCTATACTTGTTGCATCTGAATTTGAAGATATAGGTATTGTTCAAGAGCATCTTAGTTTGGTATTTGGCAAAAAAGCTCATATATCGTTACCTAAAAGGGGTAAGAAAAAAGACCTTATAAATTTAGCTATATTAAATGCAAATGAACTTTTGAAAAAAGATAAAAAAGAGGATAACTCTGAACTTTTAGAATCTATAAAAGAGTTATGTAGTTTGAAAAGAGTACCATCAAGAGTTGAGATTTTTGATAATTCACATATGGCTGGTCGTGCAACTGTTGGAGCTATGGCTGTTTGGCAAAATGGTAAGTTTGATAAAAAAAGCTATAGAACATACCATTTAGAAGCAAAAGATGAATATGCTCAGATGAGAGAAACTTTAACTAGAAGGGTTGATAGTTTTTCTAAAAATTCACCACCAGATTTGTGGGTTATAGATGGTGGAACAACTTTACTAAAACTAGCTTATGAGATACTTCAATCTTGTGGTGTTTATATAGATGTTATCGCAATTTCAAAAGAGAAAATAGATGCTAAAAGTCATAGGGCAAAAGGTAAAGCAAACGATATCATACATACTATAGATGATAGTTTTTATCTAAAACCAACAGATAAAAGGCTTCAATGGACTCAAAATCTTAGAGATGAAGCTCATCGATGTGCGATAACTTTTCATAAAAAGACAAAACTAAAAGAGGATAAAGAGAGTCAACTTTTAACACTAAAAGGCATCTCTGAGGCTAAAATAAAAAAACTTCTTAACCATTTTGGAACTTTTGAGGCACTTAAGAGTTTAAGTGTTGAAGATATAGCAGAAGTTTTAAATGCAAAAGATGCAAAAGTGATAAAAAATATTTATAATAATCATCAAACTAATTAATTGCTAATACTCTATTGATACAATTTCAACAATAAACATCAGGAGTATATAATGAAAAACATATTAGTAAGTGTAGTGGCATCTTTAGTTTTAGTTTCTAGTTTAAATGCTGAGACAACTTGTGAAGCAGTTTCAACTGTAAATACAAGTATAGAAAGTTTAAATGATACAGTAGCAAATCAACAAGCATTAGTATCTAAACTATCTGATGATATTGGTGTTATGGCAGATAGAATTGGGGATATGGCAGATAAGATAGTTGTAACTGAAAAACTACTTTCAGATACACTTATAGTTTTAACAGGAAATGCAAGTTTAGGAAGTTCTAGTACAACTTCAGGAGTTGTTTTAACTCAACCTCTTGATAATACAGTTGCTTCTAAAACAACTCCACCAACTATAACAATCTCTACAGAGTCTTCAAAATACCTTTTATATGCATCAACAACACCAACTTTTGATGATGGAAAAACTATCTCTTTATATATAGAGTCAGATACATCATTAAAGACTTCATGGCCAGAGGTTGTTGACTTTGCATCAAACAATAGTGATACAATCTATATAGCTGTAAAAAGTATAGATGTAAATAACAAAATATCAAGCCTTTCTAATGGAGTAAAGCTTAATTTAGAGTAGTAGCAGGATAAAATTATGAATAAATCTATATATATTTTTACACTGCTATTTCTTCTTATCTTTAGTGGATGTAGTGGTGGAGGTGGTAGTTCATCAACAGATAATTCAGAATTGACAAATAATAATTCTTCTTCTGTTTTAGATGGTAATGAGCAAACTATAAATGATAAACCAAATAATGCAATTCAAGCAACAACTTTAGAGTCTTCAGAAAATGAATACGACAAAGCTATAACTTTAGCTGCTGCAAAGATTGATAATATGACTGTGCAAGTTAATGAAAATGGTATGAAATCAACATCTGATATGTTAGATAGTTTAAATAGTGAACTACACTCTTTTGTAGATATGACAGATAGTGTAACTCAAACTATGATAAGTGCTATGAACTATGCCAATGCGTTGTCTCAACCATTCTCTTTTGCTGATGAGTATAAAAATTATTTTGATATAGATATGGATTATAGTTCTGTAAAATCTGCATTTATATTAAAAAAAGTAGAATCAACAAAAAAATATCTATTATTGTCATCTGATAGTAGTTTATTTTTACAAGGGCATACTCTTAAAAGTTATTTTTTTGATATGTCTAGCTTAACAGTTGCTTGGACAAAAGCTATATCTTTGGCAAATAAAGATAAAAATCTTTATTTTACTATACACGAGATAGATAAAGATGGAACTCTTCACAGTGTTTGTAATAGTTTTTCAATAGAGAATAAGATACTCAAAGATTTGTAAGATTTTTTAAAATACATAATTTCTCCATAAATTTATGTTAGATTATGCTAATATATTTTTTTTAAATGGAGAATTTATGATGCGAAAACTAGTAATACCTATCTTTTTATCATTTTTTTTAAATACTAATGCATTTTCTGATGAACTAAATATAGATAAATTGTTGTTAGATATAGAAAAAAAAACAGATTTATCATCAAAAACAAAGCTTGAAAATAGTGGTGTATCTATAATCTATACAAGAGATGATATAGATAGGATGCAGGCTAGAACATTAAAAGATATTTTAAAATCTATATTTCCTTATGATTATGAAGAAAATCGTTTTGGGATAGCTGATCCATTGACTTTTTTAACCGTACACCCTTTTAATTCTAGTATATTTAGAACATTTATAGATAACCAAGAGATAACTACTAGTTTATATGGTAGTGGTTTATTTATACTAGGTGATATAGATATTGGATTTGTTGACCATATAGAAGTTTACACACAAAGTCCAACTTATGAATTTACATCTGA
>JAMOQV010000184.1 GCA_027068615.1 Helicobacteraceae bacterium
TTGAAAAATATAAATTTTACTTTTATCTTTTTCACCATCTAAATAATGTTTGTTTTCTTATAGGTTTTATCAAAAAATTACTAACTCCTAGATCTATGGACTTTAGTAAACAATCTTGATCACCTCTTAAAGTTGTTACGATTATGGGTATATCTGCATCATCTTTTCTAATCTCAGAAATCATCTCCAAACCATCCATATTTGGCATCTCTATATCTGTAATAATTAAATCTGGCTTATTAGCATAGTAGCTTTTCAATCCAGAAGCACCATCTTCACAATAAGAAACACTACCTACTTTATCTTTTAATATTAATGCGAAAGTTTTTCTAACATCTTCTCTATCTTCACAGTACAATATGCTACACTCTTTTAATGCTTTTAAAAAATTAAATGCCATAAGTTTCCTTTTTTATTGATTTAACAAAATTTTTCTCAATATATCACTTAACTTTCTTTTATCAAGAGGTTTTGTCATATATTCATCCATTCCAACACTTATAAATCTTTCTCTATCACCTTTTAGTGCATTTGCTGTTAAAGCTACTATAGGTGTATGTTTTAACCCTTTGTCTTTTTCTATTTTTAAAATCTCTTTTGTAGCTTCTATACCACTCATATTTGGCATATTTTCGTCCATAAGTATTGCATCATATTTGTTTTGTTTAAAAGCTTCTACTGCTTCTAGCCCATCACTAGCTATATCAAACTTTAACTTTAACTTTTTTAAAACTAGTTTCATAAACATCTGATTTGCTTTGTTGTCTTCCGCTAAAAGAATCTTATACTTATCAAAAGTTATCTCTTTTTGATTTACTTCTAACTTAGCAACCTCTTTTCCTATCTCTACTGGTATATAAAAATAAAATTCACTTCCAACACCAACTTTACTTTTTACATTTAACTCTCCACCTAACAACTTTACAAGCCTACTACTGATGGTAAGACCAAGTCCAGTCCCACCAAATTCTCTAGTAGTTGAGCTATCTTCTTGTGAAAATGCATCAAATATATGAGATAGTTTATCTTTTGCTATCCCTTTTCCCTCATCTTTTACCGATACAAAAAGTTTATTATCTTTATAGCTTATATCTACAGTTATTTTTTTACCACTATCTGTAAATTTGATAGCATTGCTTAGAAGATTAGAGATAATCTGTTTTATTCTTAATGGGTCTGTATTTATGGTTTTTGGTAAATTCTCATCCAAGTTTAGAATTAAAGTTATCTTTTTTTCACTTGCCTTAGCATTAAATAGATAAGTTATAACTTCAAACTCTGACTTTGTGTTAAAATCTACCTTATCTATATCTAATTTCCCACTCTCTATTTTAGAAAAATCTAAAATATCTTCTATTATCTGTAAAAGACTTTTACTTGAAGAATCTATAATATTTACATATTCTAATGATTTTCTACCTTTACTCTCCTCTTTTAGTAGGTCTATAAAACCAAGTATCGCATTTAGTGGTGTTCTTATCTCATGGCTCATATTTGCTAAAAATTCAGATTTTGCTTTTAAAGCTTTTTCTAGTTTATCTTTTTTATGTTCAACATTTAAAACAGCTTCTTTTATTTTAGCCTCTTGTGTTTTACTAAGCTCTTCTAATGCAATCCTATTTGTTATATCTGTTTTAACAGATAGATAAGATTCTATCTTCCCTTTGTTGTTATAAATAGGTTCTATAACAGCATCTAGCCAGTAAAAACCTCCATCTTTTTTAAGATTTTTAATTTTACCATGCCATTTTTTACCAGCTTTTATACTCTTCCACATATCTTTAAATGTACTTTTTGGCATATCTGGATGTCTTATAATATTGTGAGGTTGTCCAATAAGTTCATCTCTATCATAACCAGACACCCTGCAGTAAGCCTCACTAACTCCTGTAATAACACCTTTTAAATCAGTTGTAGATGTGATAATATGCTTACTAACTAACTCTCTATATTTTTTTTGTTCTTGAACCTCTTTTCTAAGTGTTTTTAGCAATATATATATCAATACTATCAAAACTAACAATAAAATAAATATTGCAACTTGTGAGTATTTTAATATTTTTTTTTCATTTATATATCTATTTTTTACATCTGTATTTATTTCATAATAAATTTTACACAACTCATCTTGAGTATGATTGTATTTAGTAATGGAGTGTTGTAATTTAACTGTATTTTTATATATAGTATCTATATGCATAAGTATCTTTTTTTTATACTCTAGTAACTCTTTATTGTCTATTTTTATATTTTTTAAATTATTTAAATATCTTAAATACTCATTTAATGTTGCTTTATCGCTAACTTTTATACCATAAGTGTAGTCTATTATTTTTTCTAAATTTTTTCTAAATTTTTTATCTTCTATCTTTGATAGTGATTTTATATAACTAAATGAATTAGATATAATTGAATTAGTTCTTTTTACCATATCTATATAATCTTTTTGCTCAAATATTAACTTTTTTAACTTTTTTACTTTATCATTTGATGGATACTCTAGTGCTAATTTTTTTGTATTTTTAAATAGCTCTTTATACTTATAGTTAATATTATCATAATTTACATAGTCAGCCCCAAGTACATATTTTAACTCTGCATTTATATCTTTACTAAGCAGATGGTTCTGTTGAACTTTTAACTCAAAGATTAAAAGTTTACTACTGATATCATCTTTATACACTGTATTTGATAGTATTAAGATAAATAAAATAGTTACTATATAAACTATATTTTTAATAATTCCAATATTCATCGAGGTATATCTCCTACCAAACTTTGAATTGTGTTATATTCTCCACTCCAATCCTAGTAATATTAAATCTATCATTAAAAGTAGTTGGAGAGTTAAAAAGCCATTTTCCTAAGTTGTATTTTCTTTCATTTTTTATTTTTTAAATGTAAATTTCGCACCATCTTTTACATTTTCTACACTTAGCTCTCCACCGTATTTTTGAGCAATTTGGGAACTCATATATAAACCTATACCTGTACCTTTATCCTCTTCTTTAGTTGTTACATTAGCTTTAAATATATCTTTTATAACAGTATCTGCAATACCACCAGCATTATCTACTATCTCTATGATTTGGTGTTTACCATCATCTAGCACATTTATAAAAATCTTTCTATCTTTTGTATCATTTTCTACAAATGCATCTTTTGAATTATTTATCAGATTTAAGATCAAATGTATAAATTCATTTTCAATCCCATTTATTGTAAAATTTTTAACAATATTTAAATCAATAGATATCTCTTTCTTTGCAAACTCATCTTTTACAAGATTTAAAGCTTTTTCTATCATATTTTTAACATCAAAATCTACACTATCTTTAGATGGTCTAAAAAAACTTCTAAACTCATCAAGAGTATTGACCATATGGTCTATCTGTTTAGTTACACCTTTTTGAAATTCATCTATCTCATCTTCATCTAACATACCAAGCTGATGCTTAAATGTAAGGTTGATAACATATGCACTTATAACATTTAATGGTTGTTTCCACTGATGAGCTATCGCATCTATCATTTCACCCATAGAAGCAAGACGAGCTTGTTGAAAAAGCATCTTCTCTTTAGCTTCTCTTTTTTCAATCTCCTCTTGAACTTTTAATTCAAGATTGTTTTTATGTTCATCTAACTCTTTGTTTAATGCTATTAAAGTTTGCTCTTTTTGTAAAAATTCTATATAAAGACTAAGAAGTGAATTTACTCTTATGATTAGTTCAGTTTTATCAAAAGGTTTAGATATAAAATCACTAATACCAGATTCTAATGCTTTTACTTTATCATCTTTTCTATCTAATCCACTTATCATCAAAATCGGTATCTTTTTGGTACGAGGATTAGCTCGTAAAAGTTCAATAGCCTCAAAACCACCCATTACAGGCATCACAGCATCCATTAAAATAATATGTGGTAACTCTTTTATAGCAATATCTACACCTTCTTTACCATTAGTAGCTTCAAGAAAACGATAAGTTCCACTTTTTTTAAGTGATAACTTAATCATAAGTCGATTATCTTTTACATCATCAACTATAAGTACAGTTGGAACAATATTGTCTTGCAAAATTAGTCCTCTATAGCACTTAAAAGTTCTTCTAACTTTTTATATGATTTTTGATAATCAAATATCTCTTTATTTCTGGCATTTTGTTCTATCTCAAGAGCAATGCTAGATATCTCTTTTAGTGTTAAATTTGCTGCACTACCTTTAATAGCATGAGCTAATTTATACATCGACTCAAAATCATTT
>JAMOQV010000185.1 GCA_027068615.1 Helicobacteraceae bacterium
CTGAGCTATCGTCTTCTTCTTTATCATCTTCTTCTAATTCTAAACCAATGTCATCATCTAAACTTAACTCATCTGAAGAATCTTCCTCTTTATCTTCATCATCATTTAGTTCTAAATCTAAACTATTTTCTATATCTTCAAGTGAATCATCAGGATCATGAAAATCAAGTTCTTCATCTTCTTCATCTAAATCAAATTCCAACTCTTCTTCAGCATCTTCATCATCTAGCAAATCTTGAACTTCTTGAACATCGCCTTTATCTAAGATGCTATCCTCATCTTCAATATCATCTGAAAAATCAAGATCAAAACTATCTAAATTATCTAAATCATCATCAAGTGTTATATCAAGTTCATCATCAGTATTATTTAAAGTAACTTCATCTGTATTTTTACCTAGAGTTGCAAACATATCTACTAATTCAGTTGGTAAAAAAGGTTTTTGTAATCTTGCAGTAAACCATTCTATCTCTTGAGCATCTCTTGAACAGATATAAAGAGAACGTTCAAATTTTATCTTCTGTTTTAACTCTTCTATAAGTTCATCACTATATAAAGTATCATCAATAACTAAAAGATCATATTTACTACCACTTATCTCATCTATAGAACTAACTGATTCAAGTTCATCAGATGTTTTTTGAGCACTTAAAGTAACTAACTTATTTACAACTGGATTATCATTTAAAAGTAAAATTTTCACTAGAATTTCCTTAAATAAAACTATTTGGCACTATTGTATCTAAAAAAACATCTCTAAAATATTAAACGCATCTTGCACCTGTGTTTTAAGTAGTAACATAATCGCACTAAATATAGATATCAACACTGCAAAACCAACTGTTATTTTTATAGGAAATCCGATAACAAGTATATTAAACTGTGGCATAGTCTTCATCAGCATCCCAAAAATTATATCTTGAAGAAATGATAAGGCTACAAGAGGAAAAGCCATAGAAAAACCAACTACAAACATATTTGCACTTGCTGTTATTATATAATTAAAAAGATTTTCTTGCATCAAAAAACCACCTAATGGTATCTTTTGTAAGGAAGCATCTATAAATAGCAACATCCAATGATGTAAATCCATAGAAAAAAGGACTAAAAGACCCATTAAAGATAAAAATTGAGATATAATCGGCATAGATATACCACTTTGAGGGTCTATTGCACTTGCCATGGAAAATCCCATCATATAAGATATAATACCACCTGCAAATGTTATAACATTATATGCGATTTGCAATATAATACCTATAGCTAAACCAAACAACAACTCACTCAAAACTGCTAGAACTATTGTTGGAACATCTATAGATATTTGAAGTGGAGGCATAGATGGATAAAGCACAATAGCAAAGAAAAAAGCTATCGCCCCTTTTACATTCATAGGGATACTTTCATGTGAAAATATTGGTATAGCTATAAACAAAGCAGCAAAACGAAAAAACAACAATATAAAGCCGACCATATAAGCATCTGTAAATATTTCAGCCCATTGCATCTATTTTACTTTTTTTAGTTTTTTATTCTCCAACATATAAACTTTACAACATTTATAAGCTAATGTTTCATCATGTGTTACTAAAACCATACCAGCATCATTTTTTTCAATATACTCAAAAAAAAGATTCATAACCTCGTTTGCAGTTTTATTATCAAGATTACCAGTTGGCTCATCTGCAAAGATTATACGAGGTTTTTTGGTTAAAACTCTAGCTATAGAAACCCTTTGTTGTTGTCCACCTGAGAGTTCTGTAACTTTTTGATGTATAACATCAGATATATTTAATCTCTTTAAAAGTTCCTCTTGTATCTCTTGTTTTGAAAGTATAGATGCAACTTCTAAGTTCTCAAACCCTGAAAAACCTTTAAAAAGATAGTGTGATTGAAAAACAAGACCAAGTTTATCTCTTTTTATCTGTGCTAATTGTTTATGTGTAAGTTTTGAAGTATCATCTCCAAAAAGATTTACATTACCATTTTCTGGAGTTAAAAGTGTTGAAAGTATATGTAAAAGTGTAGATTTTCCACTACCACTTGAACCTATGATAGCGATAGATTCTTTAGAATCCAAGTTTAATGATATATCTGAAAATAGCTTATAATCAAAACTATGAGAGATATTTTGTGCTTCTAGCAATGTCATAATATTTTACTTTAAGGGGTGGTAGAGAAAAAAATCTCTACCGAAAATGGGATTAACCCATTTGTGCAGCAACTTCAGCTGCGAAATCATCTTCTTTTTTCTCAATCCCTTCACCAACTTCAAGGCGAACAAATTCAATAATTTCAGCAGTACCACCAAGTGCTTTAGCTGCTTTTTCAACTGCTTGTGCAACAGTTAATTTGTCATCTAAAACATAGTTTTGATCTAGTAGTGCTTGTTCTTTATCTAAAGTTGTATTATCAGAGATAAAACGAGCTAAAGAACCAGGGATGATTTTATCCCAGATTTTTTCAGGTTTACCTTGAGCTTTTAACTCAGCTTTGATATTTTCTTCAGCTTGAGCTAAAACCTCATCAGTAAGTTGTATCATAGATACATATTGAGGAACATTTTTAAGAGTTTTTCCAAGTCTTGCTAACTCTTCATTCTCTTTTTTGATAGCTTCAATTCTACCTTTTGTTTCACTCTCAACATACTCAGCATCAAAATCTTTATAAGAAAGTGTAGTAGGTTTCATAGCAGATGCATGCATAGCAACTTGCTTCATAACATCTCTCATACCCTCAGCTGTTTTTTCACTATCACATTTAGCTGTAACGATAACTGCTATTCTGTTGTTTGAGTGAATATAACCATTTAGTGCAGTTGTAGCATCCGCAGTTAGAGTTTTAAATCTTCTAACTTCGATTTTTTCACCGATTTTGATTACAGTTTCAGTAAAAGTTTTACCAAAATCACTAGCCATAAGAGCTTTAACATCTGCTGGTTGGTCGTTATAAATAGCTTCAACAGTATCTTTTACAAGATTTTGAAAACCTTCATTTTGAGCAACAAAGTCAGTCTCAGAGTTTATCTCAACAACAGTTGCTTTTGAAAAGTCATCAGCGATTTTGATACCACATAGACCCTCAGCTGCAACTCTATCAGCTTTTTTAGCTGCTTTTGCGATACCTCTTTCTTTTAAAAGCTCAGTAGCTTTTGCCATATCGCCATCAGCTTCAACAAGAACTTTTTTACAATCCATCATTGGTGCATCAGTTGCTTGACGCAACTCTTTTACCATTGCTGCTGTTACTGCTGCCATAATTATGCTTCCTCTGTTGTAGTTTCAGTTTCTTCTACTGATGCTTCAGTAGCTTCTGCTTCTTCAGTTTGCTCATCTTCATTTCCACCAGCTGCAAGTGCTTTACCTTCGTTGATAGCTGCAGTCATCTCACGACAGAAAAGTTGGATAGAACGGATAGCATCATCATTACCAGGGATTGGGTAAGTGATAAGGTCTGGGTCACAGTTAGTATCTAGTGGAGCAACGATAGGAATGTTTAAACATCTTGCTTCATTAACTGCGATATGTTCTTTTACTGCATCTACAACAAAAAGCATATCTGGAAGTTTTTTCATATCACGGATACCACCGAAGTATGACTCTAGTTTAGCTTTTTGACGAGTAAGCATTAAAGCTTCTTTTTTAGTTAAAAGATCCATTTGACCATTTTCTTGCATATCTTCAATGATATCAAGTTTACGGATAGATTTTTGAATAGTTGGGAAGTTAGTAAGCATACCACCTAACCATCTGTTATCTACATACGGCATACCACAAGCGATAGCTGCTTCTCTTACAGAGTTACGAGCTTGTTTTTTAGTACCAACAAATAAAACTGTATCACCTTTTGCAGCAGCATCTACTACGATTTGGTAAGTGTTACGGAAATAACGAAGAGTTTTTTGTAAATCTATAATATAGATATTTTTACGAACACCAAAGATGTATTTTTTCATTTTTGGGTTCCAACGACGAGTTTGGTGTCCGAAGTGTACACCACATTCTAATAGGTCTTTCATAGTTACCATTTGGGTAATCCTTAAAGGCATTTTTCAGCCAGAGTTTTGCTAGTTGGGCTTTGAAAATGTCGGACAAATTTCTCTTAAAAAAGGGAGTTGCACTAGCTTTTGACATAATCTGTTAATATTTTACACAGAAGTTACTGAGTAAAAATCGCGAGATTATATCTAAAGTTAGTTTAGATTATGCTTGAAGTTTGATTGATTTTTATACTCTTTATCTCAACCAACTCCCAGCCA
>JAMOQV010000186.1 GCA_027068615.1 Helicobacteraceae bacterium
CTTAAATCACCTGTTGTATGTAACTTCACAATTTGTAACTTATCACCCTTTTGTGATGTCAATATTGTATCCATAATTTCTCTTTTAATAGTTAATTTTCATAATGATAATGAAAATCAACTTGATAAAAGCTTAAAGTCTTTTTTAATGTTAAATATAATAGATTGCAACTATAGTAAATAAAAAAGTTATAAAGCAAATATTATAAGTGTTTTGGATAGTATAATTTAACAGGTGAAGATGGTTGATTTACATTTTCCTATTTATCAAGCCCAAAACAAAGATATAGAAGATTTGCTTCCTTGGAATATTGAACTAAACTAAATACTGTTTATAATGCTAGATGTAGTTTACTTGGTGCTTACTCTAAAATCTTTTCAACCCAAATCTCAAAACTTCTATCTGGTATAAAGTAGTTTGAACCCTCTTTATCTATAAACTCTTTTTTATATAGTGAATTTATAGCAGATTGTAGTGTTTGTTTTTTTATGTTGTAGTGTAGCAAAGTTTGGTTTGAGAAAAGATTTGATTTGTATTTTACTATAAGTTTTATAGCTAATTTTTGGTTGTTATTTAGTGTGTCAAACACCATTCTAAAAGCTGTATCTTTAGACATTACTATCTCTTGTAAAACTATATCTATCAAATTAGATGAGATTTTTTCTTTTTTTACATATAGTAGATGAAGTATATGTAAAAGTATCTTAGTTTCACCATCACTAAGGTTGTAGATATACTCTATATCTTCTTTAGATATTTTCATAAACTTTTGTGCATAGTTATAAATCTCTTCTTCTTTTAATGGCTCAAGATTAAAATGCTCTGCTAGTTCAAAAAGTGGAGCTTTATAACTAAAAAGTGATGTTAATATGTGTCTTTTTGAACCTAAAAAGATGTAAGAAGTGTTTTCTCTTTCTTGTATATACTTTCTTAACATTGCATCTAGTTTTACATCTTTTATATTTTCTATCTCTTGAAACTCATCTATGGCTATAACAACTTTTTGTTTTTTTGCTATCTGTTTTATAGAGTTAAAAAACTCTTCAAACATCTCTTCAAATGTAAGTCCTACAAGAACAGGTTTTATAGAGTATTCTAATGTAGAGGGGTCGATGCTAGGCTCAACTCGAACCCTTTTAAACAAGGAACTTAACAACTTTATACTTTTTTTTATATCAAAATGGTTGTAGCTGTTACTTAAAGATTTTAAAAGTGCTGATGCAAAATCCTCTTTTGATGTTATATCAAATATATCTACATATAAAGTAAGTGTATCTTTTTGTAAAGATAAAAAGTTTTTAACTAAAGTTGTTTTACCCATCCTTCTTTTAGAGTAGATTAAAAGATTGTTATGATGTTTTTCTATCTCATCTAGTTTTTTAAACTCCTCTTTTCTTCCAAAGAAGTTATCTTTTAAAGCTATATTGTCATATAAAAATGGACTACTCATTGTTTCCTCTTTTAGTATTTTATTTTAGATACTTTTAGTATATCTTATTTATAATTTATAGTCAATACTTATAGTATCTGTTTTTAAATACTTTTTTACTCTATAACTTCGCATAGTACCCAGCCAAATGGGAGTTCACTTTTAACATTTTTTTCTGTCATAGTAAACATTGACTTTGTTTTTGGCTTAGATATAAGTAAGAGAGTATAACTTTTTTAACTATTGAATTATTTTAGTTGTATTTATTTTAAATAGATTTAGCACAAACAAAACCACTAGCAAAAGCCCATTGAAAGTTGTAACCACCAAGTTCACCTGTAACATCTACAACTTCACCTATAAAGTACAAGTTTGAGACATCTAATGCTTCAAATGTATAATGATTTAACTCACTACTTATAACACCTCCACGAGAAACTTCTGCTTTAGTAAAACCAAAGTTACCAGCTGGAGCAAAACTATAAGAGTGTATGTTTTTTAACTCTTCTAACATTTTTTTATCTAGTTTTTTACACTCTATATCTGGTACTTTTAAAGCTTTTAAGATGGCTACTGCCAATCTTTTTGGTAGTGGTATAACTGAACTTACTTTCTTCTTTGTGTTTCTTGCTAAACTTAAAATATCATCATTTGGTAAAAAGTTTATACTCATCTCACCTTTTTGCCAGTATAAAGATGCAGACAAAACAGCAGGGCCACTGATGCCTTTATGAGCAAAGAGCATCTCCTCTTTTAGAGTTTTATAACCAACTGTTATATCTACTAAACAACTAAGCCCAGATAACTCTTTCATCCAAAATTCACTAGGTTGTAGAGTTAAGCCGACAAGAGCTGGGCTAAACTCTTTAACTTTTATACCAAATGATTTTGCGATGCTTAGTCCAACATCACTAGCACCAAGATTTGTAAAACTTTTACCACCTGTTGCTACTATAAGTTTTTTTGTTTTTAAAACTGTTTTATCTGTTTTGATTTCAAATATATCAGATTTTTTTTGAACTTCAGTTACTTTTGTATTTAGATATTTTTTTATATGTTTGGTTTGTTTTTTAAATATATCTATAATCTCATCAGATGATTTTTTACAAAAATAATAACGAGATTTTCTTATCTCAGGTTCAACCCCATAAGTAGCTAAAAAGTTAAGCAAATCATCTTTTGAAAAAGCATCAAATGTAGAAGAGATAATCTCCATATCTCCATCATAATTATCAGCACTTACAGATACATTTGTAACATTACACTTTCCACCACCTGAGATTTTGAGTTTTTTTGCTACTTTTTCATTAGCATCTACTATAGCTATATTTAGATTTTTATCCAAATGAGATGCACACATCAAACCACTAGCACCAGCACCTAAGATAACAACATCATATATCTGCATAAAATCCCCTAACCTTTTTTCAAAAACTTAACAGCTTCACTACACATAACTAAACCAAATGAAGCTGTAACACCCATAAAACTGCCCTTGTCTTTTGTAATTCTTTGCTCATCTGAAAATATAACTTTATACTTTTTGTTAAATCCCCGTTTTTTCAATTCACTTCTGATTTTTGAACCAAACTTATCACCGTAACTTTTCCAGATATCATCAACTTTTATATGTGTAGGGTCAAGCCGTGAAGCACTACCAAATGATGATATAAGTTTTTTATAACATTTTTGAGCAAGAGCTAGTTTTGCAAGTCTATCATCTATGGCATCTAAAACCAAATCATACCCACTAAAATCAAACTCATTTACCCACTCTTCATCAACTCTTTTGTTTATGATAGTTATCTCTGGATAATGTTGCTTTAAAGATTGAACTTTATTTTCTCCTAAATGTATTTCAGACCACATCTGACGGTTTTGATTTGTTTCATCAAAACTATCAAAATCAACTATAGTTATCTCTTTTACACCACTTCTATAAAGACAATCAAGACAAAAACTACCAACACCACCAACACCTAAAAGTATAACTTTTGCATCTTCTAATTTTGCAAAATCATCCTTTAGAAGTTGTTTTACTCTTTCATATCTTAGAGCCACTTTTTAAGTACATCCATACTTTTATAAGCACTCATATCAAGCATAATAGGAGTTAATGAGATATATCCAGCTTCTATAGCCTCATAATCACTCATACCATCAACACCTTCACGAGGAGAAAAAGCTAAAGGATGCAAACCTAACCAATGATATTCTTCCCCTCTAGGATTTCTATGTAAATGGGAATCATTTGCATAGTGTCTATAACCTGCATATGTTACTTTCATATCAGCCTCTTTTTTATCTGCTGGTATGTTTATATTTAGTAATTCCCTTTTTGGTAGGGGAAATACTCCCTCTTTTATCTTCAAAACTATCTCTTTTATAGTTTTTGAAGCTAGTGAAAAATCCCCATTTGGATTTATAAAATCCATCACCTGAGAGATAGCTATAGATGGTATATTGTGTAAAACACCCTCCATTGCACCAGCTACTGTACCTGAGTATGTTATATCTTCACCCATATTTGAACCACGATTGATACCACTTACCAATAAGTCTGGTTTCTCTTTTTCAAACATTGTACTAAGCGATAGATAAACACAATCAGCAGGTGTACCATCATCTAGCTTATAAAAATCATCCCCAACACTTATAAACCTTAACGGTCTAGTTAGTGTAAGAGAGTGTCCACAAGCAGACTTTTCATTGGCTGGAGCTACTACCGTTAATTCAACACCATCCAACTCTTTTAAAGCATCCACTAAAGTATGCAACCCTTTTGCTTCATATCCATCATCATTTGTTATTAGTATTTTATATTTCATAATTGTATTTTACCATTATGGAACATTTTATGCTAGAGTTTTGGTATGAAAACTTTAATTGTTATATTACTTATCGGCATAAATATTTTTGCAACAACTTTAGATGAGTTAGAAAATAATTATACAACTCTTACTTCTGAGATAAAAAAACTATCTCCTTTACTCTCAACTGAAGAGAAGATATCACTTTGCTACTTCGTTTTAAAAACACACAACTACATCACAACAGAGTTAGCAACAAAACAAAATGATACTATTGGCTTAGAAGATGCTACATATAAAACATTAGAGTTATTTTCCAAGATTCAAAATCAAAATCAAAAAATATCAACTCAAAATATCAATAAACTAAAAACTTTATATACAAAGATGACACAAGCAGGTGAAAAGCTTATAAAAAACAACAAAAAAACTCCAACAAAAAAAACTAATTCTTTAGTCTTTATCATAGTGGCTTCTTTAGTGGGTATCATTTTAGGACTTGTTATAGGTTACTTTATCTTTAAAAATATCAATAAAAAAGATGAAGAGCATACAACATACAACAACTATGAAGATAACAGTTCTGAGTCTTTAAAAGAGTTAGAAGATAGAAACTACTTTCTATCTCAAGAGATAGAAACTACAAAAAAAGAGGCTCAAGAGTATAAAACAAAATACAAACAACTAGAAGATGAAAACAACATATCTAAACAAAAGATAAAACATTTAGAAGATGAAGTTGAGTTTAATGTAAAAAGTCTAAATGAAGAGATACAAAAACTAAAAGAGGAAAAAGAGAGTTTAGAAAAACTAAACACTCAACAAAATCAAGATTCTGATGATGAAAGTATGATAACTGAAGAATTTAACAAAAAATTAGCATCTCTTCAACATCAAAGTCAAGATATTTATAAGGTATTAGACACGATATCGGATATTGCAGACCAAACAAACCTACTAGCACTTAATGCTGCTATAGAAGCAGCAAGAGCAGGAGAACACGGAAGAGGATTTGCTGTTGTTGCTGATGAGGTTCGTAAACTTGCAGAAAATACACAAAAAACACTAAATGAAGCTAGAGTAGATATATCTGCTGTTGTTGATGGGATATCAAATCTTGAAAGATAGCTTGACTTAAATCCAACTTTATTGTAAAATTACAGCATTAAAAGATATTAATCTCTCTCATAGCAAATCAAAAAACTAAGGCAATTACTTCATGAGTGAAAATAATTCACATCAAAAACCTCGTAAAAACAACAATAACAGAAATAACAATTCTAAGTCCCGTTCACACAAACCTGTAAAAGGTCCAAGTGTTGAAGACCTTCGTGCTAAACCATTAGATGAACTAGTAACCATTGCAACTGAGTTAAATATAGAACATCCAAATGACTTAAAAAGACAAGATATTATCTTTGAGATACTAAAAGCTCAAACAGAACAAGGTGGTTATGTACTTTTTACTGGTATATTAGAAATTATGCAAGATGGATATGGTTTTATCCGTTCTATAGACAAAAGTTTCAATGACTCTGTAAATGATTCTTATGTTTCAAATACACAGATAAGAAGATTTGCACTTAGAAATGGTGATGTTGTAACTGGTCAAGTTCGGCCACCAAAAGACCAAGAGAGATACTATGCTCTTATAAAGATAGAAGCGATAAACTACCTTCCACCAGAAGAGAGTAAGAAAAGACCACTTTTTGAAAACCTTACTCCACTTTATGCTACAGAACAATTAAAATTAGAGTATCGTGAAAAAGGTCTTACTGGTCGTATGATGGATCTTTTTGCTCCTATTGGTAAAGGTCAAAGAGGTCTTATCGTTGCACCTCCAAGAAGTGGTAAAACTGAACTTTTAAAAGAGATAGCTCACGGTATAACTCACAATAATCCAGAAGTTGATCTAATAGTTTTACTAGTAGATGAAAGACCCGAAGAGGTTACAGATATGGAAAGAAGTGTAAAAGGTGAAGTTTACTCTTCAACTTTTGATATGCCTGCTAAAAACCATGTAAAAGTTGCAGAGATGGTTATAGAAAAAGCAAAAAGAAGAGTTGAGTTAGGAAAAGATGTAGTTATCTTACTAGATAGTATCACTCGTCTTGCTCGTGCTTATAACACAGCAACTCCATCAAGTGGTAAAGTTTTAAGTGGTGGTGTTGATGCAAATGCCCTTCATAAACCAAAAAGATTTTTCGGTGCTGCTAGAAATATAGAAAATGGTGGAAGTTTAACTATAATTGCTACTGCACTTGTAGATACAGGTAGCCGTATGGATGAAGTTATATTTGAAGAGTTTAAAGGTACAGGCAATAGTGAAGTTGTACTTGATAGAAAAATAGCAGACAGAAGAATATACCCTGCCATAGATATACTAAAATCTGGGACTCGTAAAGATGAACTTCTTATCGGTCCTGAAGTTTTACAAAAAGTATTTATACTTCGTCAGATGCTACATAAACAAGATAGTGAAGTTGATGCACTTAAATTTATCTACAATACTATGGGTAAAAAAGCAACTAATGAAGAATTTTTAGAGAGTATGAATACTAACTCTTAATTATGAAAATAGGTGTATTTGATAGTGGTATAGGTGGTTTAACTGTTGTAAAATCACTACTAGAGCATAAACTTTTTGAAGAGATTATATACTTTGGAGATACTGCTCGTGTACCTTATGGCATCAAAGATAAAAACACCATTATCCGTTATGCTATAGAAGCTGTTGAGTTTTTTAAAAATTTTGATTTAGATATGATTATAGTAGCTTGTAATACAGTTAGTGCTTATGCACTAAAAGAGATGCGAGATTCAGCAAAATGTCCTGTTGTAGGTGTTGTTGAGGCTGGTGTTCAAGCTACTACAAACTCTCTTGAAGACAAAAACTCAAACATACTTATACTTGCAACAAAAGCTACTATAAACTCAAAAGCTTATGAAAATCTACTAAGAGAAAAAAACTATAACAACTTAGAAGCAAAAGCAACTGGACTTTTTGTACCACTTGTAGAGGAAGAGATTTATAATGGAGAGATTTTAGAAGCTACTTTTAAACACTACTTTAAAGATATCAAAAAACCAGATGCCATCATACTAGGATGCACACACTTTCCCCTTATATCTAAAGCTTTAAGCTCATACTTCAATGGCACAAAACTGATACATTCAGGAGAAGCCATAGTTCAAGAGCTTGAAAAAAACTTTACCTTCTCAAAAAAGTACAATGATACAAAACTGCAATTTTTTGCATCTGAAAATCCAACTGCATTAAATAATATCGCTAAAAAATGGCTTTAGTTAAGTATTAAACATTTTTTTAATCTATCTTTAGATAAAATCACATATAAAATTTATAAATAAAAAAGGCTCTTTATGTTTGGTATGGGATTTTCAGAAATACTCATTATCGCTGTTATTGCTATCTTGTTTCTAGGACCAGATAAACTTCCTTCTGCCATGGTTGAGATAGCAAAGTTTTTTCGTAATGCAAAAAGAACTATTAGTGATGTAAAAGATACTCTCGAACATGAAATGCATGTTTCAGAGATAAAAGAGGAAGCTTTAGCATATAAAAAAGAGCTTCTTAATACTAAAGAAAGTATAAAAAAGAGTACAGATATATCTCATATTGGAGCGAGTTTAACAAACTTAAATGATGATATACTAGGTGATGACTTAGCTGTTGAAGAGAAAAAAGAGCAAACTCAAAAAGTAACTTTTGAAAAAAAGAAAAAAGGTGAAGATAAAAATGTTTAATGAATTAAGACCACACCTTGTAGAGTTAAGAAAAAGACTTGGGATATCGGTTGCAAGTCTAATCGGTATGTTTTTTATAATGTTTTATTTTCATGAACCACTTTTAGAGTGGATGGTTGCTCCATTAAATTCTGCACTTATAGAAGTTGGGAAAAAATCAGTTCATGCAGCTGATGGTATGGTTACAACAAGTCAAGTTGGTGGAGCATTTTTTGTAGCACTTAAAGTTTCATTTTTTGCTGGTATCATAGGAGCATTACCTATCATTTTATCTCAAATCTGGGCTTTTATAGCACCTGGACTTTATGCAAATGAAAAGAAAATGATTATCCCATTTATAGTTGGTGGAACAGTTATGTTTATGGTTGGTGTACTTTTTGCATACTACATAGTTACCCCATTTGGATTTGACTTTCTTATAACATTTGGTAGTTTTAAATTTACTCCACTTATAAATATAGAAGATTATGTAGGTTTTTTTACAAAAATTATGTTTGGATTTGGTATAGCCTTTGAACTTCCTATATTTGCTTACTTTTTAGCACTTTTAGGTATGGTAAATGATAAACAGTTGACAGAATTTTTTAAGTATGCTATCATCATTATCTTTATAGTGGCTGCACTTTTAACACCACCTGATGTTTTAACTCAACTACTTATGGCTGGTCCACTTATCATACTTTATGGGTTTTCTATCCTTATCGTTAAGTTTGTAAATCCTGCTCCAAAAGAGGAAGATGAAGAAGAATTAAAAGATGAAGATGCTGATGTTTTAAAAGAAGCGTTAGGTTTAGAGACAAACAGTGACAAATAAAGAGTTACTAACTTCTAGCTATGATTTCACACTACCTAGTGAACTTATAGCTACTCATCCTGCAAACCCACGAGACCATGCAAAACTACTTGTATATGATAGAAAAACAGATAAAATCACACACACTTATTTTTATGAATTTGAAAAATATATACCAAAAGATTGTGCTTTAATATTTAACGATACAAAAGTTATAAAAGCTAGAATATTTGGTAAAAAATCAACAGGTGGAAAGATAGAGTTACTTATAAACCGTGCATTAGATGCTTATGATGTAAATGTTTATATAAGAGGTAAAGTAAAAGTTGATACTGCGATATTTTTTGATAATGATTTAGTTGCAAAGGTTATCTCTTTAAATGATGATGGTAGCCGTTTGGTTAACTTTTATAAAGATGATATAAAGCTAAGGTTTGAAGAGTTACTTCCTATTATAGATAAAATCGGTCATATACCACTGCCACCATATATACAAAGGGAAGATAGTGAAGAAGATGCTAATGAATACCAAAGTGTTTTTGCTCAAAAAGAGGGAGCAGTAGCTGCACCTACTGCATCTTTACACTTTACAGATGAACAACATAAAAGAGTTTGCAAAAACCACCCTTTTGCTTTTGTAACACTACATGTTGGAAGTGGCACTTTCAAGCCAGTAGAGGCAACAACTATAACAGACCACCCTATGCACTCAGAATACTACGATATCTCAAATGATGCAAAAAAACTACTAGATAGTGATAGACCAATACTAAGTGTTGGAACAACATCAACAAGAACCGTTGAGTTTTATGTGAGAAATAAAGATAAACAAAAAGGTGAAGCAAACCTTTTTCTACATCCAAACAATAAGCCACTTAGGGTAAATCATCTACTAACAAATTTCCATCTACCAAAATCAACACTTTTAATGCTTGTAGCTTCTTTTGTAGGGTTAGAAAAAACTATGCAACTTTATAATGAAGCTATAAAAAATAATTATAGATTTTACTCTTATGGCGATGCTATGTTAATACTATAGATAAAAAATTATTTTAAACTTACTCTACCGTTTATAACCTCTATATCTCCTAATAATTCAGCCTCAAAAACTTTTGATGGGAACTTTTTTAAAGTCTCTTCATAGGTTGGATTTGTGCTACAAAATTCTAAAAAATCATCTTTTTTTGAAGTTTTATCATCATATCTTATACCAACTAATGATTGAACAAAATCATCTACATCATATATAGCTTTAGCTTTTGCATCCTTTAGTAAAGTGTTTGTTCCATCACTCTCCCCTATCCTATGAGGTAGTACATATATATCTTTTTGCATTTTTTGTGCATATTCAACACTTCTCATAGTTCCTGAGTTTATATCTGCATAAGTTACAATCAATACATCACCCAATGCTACTACAAGCTCATTTCTTATAGGGAAATTGTATCTTTGAGATGGTGTACCTGCTCTAAACTGACTAAGAACTAGACCATTACTTTCTATATCTTGAATTATACTTTTATTTACAGCTGGATACCTTTTATCCAAACCTGTTCCTGCTACCATAATAGTATTATTAGCACCTGCTGATTTATGTGCTATAGCATCAACACCCAATGCCCCACCACTAACTATACATATACCTGATTGTGATAGTTTTAATGATATTTGTTGTGTGAGGTATCTTGCATATTGGTTTGGTTTTCTACTACCTATAATTGAGACTTTTTTCCGTTGTAATAAACTAGTATCTCCTATATAAAAAAGCTCTTTTGGATACTTTTTCATAGAGTCTAGTTCTAGTATATGCTCTTTAATACTATTCATAGTTGATTTATATACACCAACTCAACTTCACTAAGTAGTTTTTTTGATTCTTTTAAAGCTAGTAGTGTATTTTTATGTGGATGACCTATAGCTATAGCACTTCCATATTTTTTAGCTCTTAATACAGCCACTCTTATCTGTTTTTTAACATACTCTTTATCCATTCTATGGTCTAAAAATACATCCCTTGCCATATACTTTAAACCAAAGTTTTTCATAACTTTTGGAACTTTTGTTTTTGATGTTGTTCTACTATCTATAAAATTTATATGATAAATATTAAGAACATTTATAAGTCTATTTACAGATAACTCATCTGCCGTGAATTTACTACCAGTATGATTATTTATATATTTTACTTTTGGAAAAAGTTTTTTAATTTTTCCTATCCTTTGTGATATCTCTTTTTGTGAATCTTTAACATGAAGTGTAGTTGGTTCTTCTGCTGTAAAATGCATAGCTTCCATAGGTAAATGCACCATATAAAAACTCTCATTTGATGCTAATTTAGCAGAGTTTGGATGTCTTGAATTTGGTGGTAAAAATGACATAGTTATCTTTAAATGCAAATTCTTTATATCTCTTACTTGCCTTCTTATACATACATCATCTAAGATGATTGCTAATTTTGGTTTACCCTTTGCAAGTTTTTTTACCTTTTTTTCTGGTGCTGGTGGTATCTTACCCTCTATCGCATCATATTCGTGAGAAGCACTTATATACTCTCTTGTTGGTTTTTTTAAAATCTCTTTTAATCTTTTTTTAACATCCTCTTCTTTACTTACCTCTTCTTTCTCTTTTTTATCCTCTTTATGCTCTTTTATAGTTGATAATTTTTCATCTTTTTTTTTACTATCTTGCATAACATTATCAGTCTTAGCATTTTCATAACCTAAATAATATCCTGCCAATAAAGTACTAAGTAAGAGTGCTATAATCCCCAAAGACCAAGCTATATATGTTAATAATTTTGAATTTTTGTCTGATTTTTTCTTTTTTCTTTTTGCCATTTGTAACCAATATGAAGTGTTTTTTAAAACTATAGCAAAAAAAAGCATAAATTTCTATTTGATTTAAGTAAATTTTTTGTATAATTCCAAATTCCTTTCTCTTTGTATCATTACATATGTGATATATAAATAGCCGAAAGGGAAGAGTCGAAAAGACTTAAATACCAAAAGGAGATCATACTCTATGAGAAACTACGAAAACTTAGTAATCGTAAAACCAACATTTACAGCTGAAGAGATTCAAGCTAGTATAAAAGCAGTAGAAGAAGTTATAACTTCAAACGGTGGCGAGATAGCTGCTACAAACGCAATGGGAATGAGAAAATTAGCATACCCTATCGATAAAAATGAGCGTGGTTATTACCATGTTATCTACTATACTGTTGCTCCATCTTCAATCGCAGAGATTGAAAGAAGATTCCGTATCAATGAAGATTTACTTCGTTTTGTAACTATCAAATACGATACAAACCGTGAAGTAACTGCATGGAAGCAACTAGTTGAAAAAGCTAACAAATCAGCTGAACCAAAAGCAACTGAGGAAACTCCAGCAACTGAAGAAGCAGCAGCTGAGTAAGTATAAGCATAAGCTTAAAAGATAAGGAATATTCATGTATAACAAAGTTATTTTGGTTGGAAACTTAACACGCGATATAGAACTGAGATACTCTCAAAGTGGTATGGGTATAGCAAATACTGCTATAGCTACTAGCCGTAAATTTACTAGTAATGGTGAAAAAAAAGAGGAAGTATGTTTTGTTGATATCACATTTTTCGGAAGAAGTGCAGAAGTTGCCAACCAATACCTTAGAAAAGGGAGTAAAATCCTAGTAGAGGGAAGACTTAACTTTGACCAATGGGTAGATCAAAACGGACAAAAACGCTCTAAACACTCTGTTATAGTGGAAATTATGCAAATGCTTGATTCAAAAGGTGACAATAACCAAGGTGGTGGATACAATGCTCCTGCTCAACAAGGCTACCAGCCTCAACAACAACAGCAACAACAGCAACAGCAAAACTATCAACAACAACCTCAAAGTTATCAACAACCACAGGCTCAACAACCAACATATTCACAACCTCAGCAAAGTTATAACAATAACCAAGCTCAGGCTCAAAGTAAACAGATGCCAAGTAGCAACGATATCCCAGTGATTGACATCGATGAAGATGAAATTCCATTTTAGATAGATAATAAAGAAAGGTAATAACATGGCAGAAAAAAGAAAATACAGAAAAAGATATTGTAAATATTGTGAAGCAAAAGTTGACTTCATGGATTATAAAGATGTAGGAGCTTTACGCTTCTCACTTTCAGAGAGATATAAAATCATGCCTCGTCGTCTTACTGGAAACTGTAAGCGTCACCAAGATATGATCTCTGTAGTTATAAAAAGAGCTAGAGCAGCTGCACTAGTTCCATATACTGTTACTCGTAAAACAGTTGTAACTGCACCATTTGAAAACTTAAAATAATCTAGTTTTCAAGGAATACTTTTTGCTTAAATATAAGCAAAAAGTACCCTATATCTATGAAATATATACTCACACTTTTACTATTAACATCCACACTTATATATGCAAACAAATTTGATATAATCATAAAAAAACCTTTTAACAATGCTCTTTTTGATATAACTCAAGATTATGATGGAGAGATAACAGCTGTTGGTTTTTCACAACTCTTTAAAACATCACAAAATAAACCTAGAGTTTATACTGACCCATTTGAATACTT
The DNA here is from genome assembly GCA_027068615.1 of Helicobacteraceae bacterium. Classification (GTDB taxonomy): domain Bacteria; phylum Campylobacterota; class Campylobacteria; order Campylobacterales; family Sulfurimonadaceae; genus Sulfurimonas. The sequence goes on from JAMOQV010000186.1 coordinate 13,376, forward strand.
ATCACATCAATCAGAATCAAAAGGTACATATATGCAACTTGTAAAAGTTGATAATAGTGCAACTATAATAACAAGTAAAATTTTAAATCTATCAAAATGTTCTGAAGCTATATCTGTAGTGAAAACACCAAACAATGGTTACTTTGTTGGTGGATATACAGGTGATGGTTTTTTAATACTCAACAAACTAAATTCCAATGCAGATATTGTATTTACTAAAGTATTTGGCACAAAAAATAGAAATACAATGAACTCTTTAGTAAAACTAATGGATGGTGGAGTTTTAAGTGTTGGAACTTCTAAAAGTGTTAGAGGTAAAAGTGGAGATATATTTCAAAGTGGTCTTGGACTAAATGATATCTATATAACTAGATTTTCAAAAGCTGGTAAGATACTGTGGAGCAAAAAGTTTGGTACTGAGTATGATGATGAAGGTATAGATGCCGTTGAAGCAAGTGATGGTTCTATCATACTTGTAACAAAAACATCTTACAACGATAAACAAGATATGGTTATTATGAGACTTACTCAAAACGGTGTTGTACTATGGAAACTACACAATAAAAGTGATGATATTTTAAATATACATAAAATTATAAGGCTAAAAGATGGTAACTTTTTAATATCTCTTAGTCAAAAAGCCAGACTTCAAAAAGAGTATATGAGACTTATAAAGTTTGATATTCAAAAAAATATCATAAATGACAAAGTTTTAAATACAGCATATTCAAGTGGATTAAAAGATATAAAAGAGTATGCAAACTCAAATATAATAGGTGTAGGCTATGTTAGAGACAATTTTAATACAGATGGTTTGGTAGTTATACTAAACTCAAGATTAGAGTTACTTCTTCAAAAACACTATGGTGGCTTAAACTATGATACATTTAATGCTGTTGCTATACTAAATAATTCACAATCAGCAATAGCAGGAATAAGAACAGACGATAATTCTCAAGAATCAAATATGTGGATAACAAAAGTTGATTCAAGAGGTAATATATCTAAAAAAAGATAATCTTAAAGATAATAAAAAAAGGAATTAGAGTTATGAAATTTGCAGACCCTAAAAATGATTTAGCATTTAAAAAGATATTTGGAAATTCTAAACATAAAAATATACTTATCTCTTTTTTAAATTCAGTATTGGATTTTAAGGATGCTAAAGAGATAGTAGAAGTGGAATTAGCAAATCCTTATCAAGTTCCTAAGATACCAGAATTAAAAGAAACCATATTAGATATACAAGCAAAAAATAAAAGTGGTGAAAACTTTATAGTAGAGATGCAAAGAAAAGATTTAGGTAACTTTACAAAAAGAAGTCTTTACTACACTTCTAAAGCTTATGTTGAGCAATTACCAAAAGGTAATGACTACACAAAACTTAAAAAAGTATATTTTATAGGTATAGTTAATTTTGAGATATTCAACAACAAAAATTTTATATCAAGACATCTCATAATAAATCAAGAAACTAATAAACAAGATTTAGAAGATTTTGAATTTACTTTTATAGAGTTACCAAAATTTAAAAAAAAGCTAAATGAACTAAATTCCATATTAGATAAATGGATATATTTTATAAAAAATGCTGGGGACTTAACATTGATACCAAAAGAGTACGAAAATAAAGAAGAATTTTTAGATGCTTTTGAAGTAGCCAAACAAACAAGTTGGAATAGCGAAGAGTTAAAAGTATATGATTATATGGCACTAAAAGAGTTTGATGAGATAAATGCACTAAGAACTGCTGAAGAAAAAGGTTTTAATAATGGTGTAAAAAAAGGTATAGAAAAGCGAAATATTGAAGTAGCTAAAAACTTATTAAAAGCAAATATTGATATAGAGACTATTTGTATATCAACTGGATTAAGTAAAGAAACTATAGAAAACTTAATAACTTAATTATGATTATAAATAAGCTTTTTTCCAAAACCTAGTCTATTATCTGTCATTTTAAAATGCTTTACCTCTATATACCAAAGTTGTGGATTTAACACTTTGGCATAGGGAAATTTTTGAAAATAAAGCTTTTTAAGCATATCATTATCTAGTTTTTTAAACTCTCCTGAGAACTGAACACCTTGTATTTTACCAACTGTTTTTGTTTCTAAAACTATGTTACCTGCTATATTTGGATTTTTTTCTATATGTTTTATATGGGTTGTTTTCTCATCACTAGCTACAACAAAAGAGTTGATATCTTTTGAATAAGCATAAAAAAGACTGCAAACACTTAACTCATCTTCAAAAAAAGTAGCTAAACTCATAACATGATGTTGTTGTAAAAACTTATCTATTCGTAATAGTGTTTTATCCATTACATAGGCCTATATAGATACTTTTCAAGCTTCATAGGTTCATCTATATCTCTTTTATCTAACATCATCTTTGCTAATTCATCATTTAATAAAGTGTTGTATATATCAAAAACATTTGACATACTATAATATAACCTTATAAAGTCCAACAACATCCTAAAATTATCTTTTTTTATATCTAATGTTGCTTTGTACTCTTTAAACTCTTCATAGTCTATCTCTATCGGTTCTCTATACATCGTTTCTCCAATGCACTCTCAAGTTGTTTTATAACTTTTAACATTTTATCTAAAGATATAGCAAAATTCAACCTCATAAAACCACTACCCTCACGAGAAAAAGCAAGACCAGCATTTAGCCCTAGTTTTGCATCTTTTATAAAAAACTCTCTAAGCTCTTTATCGCTTAAATTCATTTTAGAACAATCAAGCCAAGCTAAGTATGTAGCTTATATCCATATCTGCCACCCATAATGGCTCTAAATCTTCTGTATTAAAGAGTTGTTTTCTTAGTTTGTATTTTTCAGCATTACTATCTTTTCTACAACTAAATTTTAGCATTTATCTACCCGTTTTT
>JAMOQV010000187.1 GCA_027068615.1 Helicobacteraceae bacterium
TATATCCATATCTGCCACCCATAATGGCTCTAAATCTTCTGTATTAAAGAGTTGTTTTCTTAGTTTGTATTTTTCAGCATTACTATCTTTTCTACAACTAAATTTTAGCATTTATCTACCCGTTTTTAAAATTGAGCTATAATAGCAAAAATATTATAAATATCAAGGTAAATAAATGGCTACTATAAAAGAATATCTTACAACAGACCATAGAAAATGTGATGAACTTTTTGCAAGTATGGAGCATAAAGCTTCACAATCTTTAAGCGATGCAAAAGAGATGGTAAAAGAGTTTGTATATGAAACAGATAGACACTTTCAACTAGAAGAGAGAGTTATGTTTGAAGAGTTTGAACAAAAAACAGGTATGACTCAAGGTCCAACTCAGATGATGAGACATGAACACTCTCAAATGAGAGCTTTGATGAAAGACCTTTTAGATGCCATAGATAAAAACAACAACGACAAGTTTTTTGGAACAAGTGAAACTCTTATGATACTTATGCAACAGCATAATATGAAAGAGGAACAGATGCTATATCCTATGGCCGAGCAACACCTAAGCGCGCAATCAGATAGGATAGTAGAGATGATGGACTCATTGGTAGTAGAGTAGTTTTATTATGGAATTACAAGGCTTATCAACTGACCAAGCACCACCGTTATCTGTTCCTATAAGGTTTTTTACCACTGCACCTTTGTTTGGTATCATAGCTGGGTTTATTATATTTTTTACCGATAGTTCTATACTTATGAACAGATATTCGGTAGAGTCTATCGTTATAACCCATCTTCTTACCATAGGTTTTTTAGGTTTTATAATGTTAGGCTCACTAACTCAGATGCTACCAGTTTTAGCAGGAGCAAAGATACCTAAACCACAAAGTATATCTATGACATCTTATACTCTTTTGATTGTAGGTTCATTAAGTATGGTATTTGGTTTGTTGAATGATAACGACACTTTAACAACTATCGCTTTTTTGGGTTTAGGTAGTGGTTTTTTACTTATACTAACCTCTATAATGCTAGGTATAAAAACAGTAAAACATTTTAATGCTACTGTAAAAGGTATGGCTATAAGTGTTGGTTTTGCTTTTAGCATCGTTGTTATGGGGATGTATATGCTTTATGGATATATGAGTAACGATATATCATCTGCACATTTTATCATAGCTAATATTCATAGTGTTTGGGCTATATTTGGTTTTGCTGGTATCCTTATCATAAGTGTATCTTTTCAGGTGCTTCCTATGTTTTATGTAGCACCTAAGTTTAAACCATTTTGTAAAAATAGAGTTGTTTATATCATCTCTACTGGCTTGATGCTTTGGCTGTTTTTCAACATATATTTTGATGAGTATGCATTTTTGGCAAAGATTTGGTTAGCACTTTTTTTCTTGGCATTTGCTACAACTGTATGGATAAAGTTTAACAAAAGAAAAAGACCAGTTAGTGATGTAACTGTATGGTACTGGAGAAGTGCAAGTGTATTTTTAATGCTTGGTGTATTTTTATGGATAACAGATGAATACTTTAAACACGAGTATATAGTAATGGTTGCCATACTTATAGGTGGTGGCTTTATACTTTCTGTAATGATAGGGATGCTTTATAAGATAATACCATTTTTAGTATGGTTTCATCTAAATGCGATGGGATATATGAGCATACCAACAACGGTAGAGATGATAGATAAAAAATTATCAAAGATACAGTTTTTACTATTTTTGGTATCATTAATTGGGTTTATATTTTCTTTTTATTATAGTGAATTTTTAAAGCCATCAGCACTGTTTTTTATAATCAGTATGATAATTTTAGAGTATAATATCATTCAACCTATATGGTTTTATATACAAAAGAAAAAAACTAAACCAGATTTTGATATGAGTATGTTTAAGTAAAGGAAATATTTGAAAAATATAATTTTAATTGGATTTATGGGTGTTGGAAAGGGTAGTGTTGCTCGTGAGATGATAAAACACTCAGAGTATATGGCTATCGATACAGATGATGTTATAGAATCTATACAAAACAAAAAGATAAAAGCCATTTTTGAAGATGATGGCGAAAAGTATTTTAGAGATTTAGAAAAAAAAGTAGCTAAATGGCTTCAAAATAGTGTTAAAAATACTTTAATTTCAACAGGTGGTGGTTTTTATAAACAAAAAAATCTTAAAAAAATTGGTGTAGTTGTTTTACTAGATTCCCCTTTTGATGAGATTTTAAAAAGGATAAAAGAGCATCCAAACGCAGTAAAAAAACTAAAAAAAAGACCTCTTTTAGCAGACTTAAAGAAGGCTAAAGAGTTGTATGATGAGAGGCGACCAGAGTATCTAGCTATTGCTGATGTTGTGGTGGATGTAACAAGAAAAAGTGCAGAAGATTGTTCTAAAGAGATTTTAAAAAAGGTAGAAAAATATGTTTAAAAATATAATATTAATTATGATGTTACTTAGTGCATCGTTGTATTCGGCTGAGATTAATTGGGCAAAAGATTATAAAAGTGGTATAAAACAAGCAACAAAAGAGAATAAACCAGTTTTATTTATAATCTCAAGAGATACTTGTAAGTATTGTGTAATGTTAGATAATGAGACTCTAAAAGATGAAAAAGTTGCAAAAGCGTTAAACAAAGACTTTATAGCTATCCGCTCTTGGACAAATGAGGGGGATTATATCCCAGAAGAATTAGCTAGATATACTCCTGGTCTTCCAGGGATTTGGTTTTTAACACCAGATGGAAAACCTATGTTTAGACCTATGTTAGGTTTTATAGAAAAAAGTAGATTTTTAGAAGCATTAGCTATTATCCATACAGAATTTGAAAAACAAAATAAAAAAGGTAATAAGAAATGATTTTTACAACATCAAAAAGTCAAAATTTTAAAGCAGAGTTTGAAGAACTACTAAATCGTGGAAAGATGGATATGGCTACTGTAAGTAACATAGTAGGTGGCATCATAGATGAGATAAAACAAGATAAAAACAAAGCTCTTTTTTCACATATATCTAAGTTTGATAACTGGACTCCAACTTGTGATGAAGACTTAAAAATCTCAACAGAATCTATGCAAAAAGCTTATGATAATCTTGATGAAAACCTAAAAAAAGCATTGCATTTAGCATATGATAGAATTAAGTCTTACCACGAAAAACAAAAACCAAAGTCGTGGTTTGATGATGAACCAAATGGAACTATACTAGGTCAAAGACTAACACCCGTAGATAGTGCTGGACTTTATATACCAGGTGGAAAAGCAGCTTATCCATCATCACTACTTATGAATGTTATCCCAGCACAAGTTGCAGGTGTAGAAAATATAGTAGTAACAACACCAACACCAGACAATGAACCAAATGAGCTTTTACTAGCAGCTTGTCACTTATGTGGTGTAAGTGAAGTTTACAAAGTTGGTGGTGCTTCAGCTATCGCTGCTATGGCCTATGGAACACAAAATATCCCAAAAGTTGATGTTATAACAGGACCTGGAAATATCTTTGTAGCAACTGCAAAAAAGATGGTATTTGGCGAAGTAAATATAGATATGATAGCAGGACCTAGTGAGATAGGCATCTTAGCAGATGACAGTGCAAACCCATCACATATGGCGATAGATCTACTCTCTCAAGCAGAACACGACGAGATGGCAAGCTCTATCCTTATAACACCATCACAAAAATTAGCAGATGCTGTAAAAATGGAGATACAAAACTGGTTAGTAAAACTTCCAAGACAAGCCATAGCTAGAAAATCTATCGAAGAAAGAGGAGCTATCATAGTAACACAAACTATGGAAGAAGCGATAGAACTTATGAATAAAATAGCACCAGAACACTTAGAAGTAGCAACAATATCACCATTTGAGCTACTACCACTTATAAAACATGCTGGTGCAATCTTCTTAGGTCATAATACTCCAGAAGCGATAGGAGACTATGTAGCAGGACCAAACCATACACTACCAACTGGTGGAACAGCTAAGTTTTACTCACCACTAGGAGTTGAGAACTTTATGAAAAAAACTTCCATCATATCATTTAGTAAAAATGCTATAGATGAGATAGGTGAAGATTGTGCATTGATAGCAAATACTGAAGGCTTAACTGCCCATGAGCAATCAGTTAGGGTTAGGTTAAACTAACAAAAGGATAAGACTATGTCACAAAATCCAAGAAGAGATATTATAGAAGCTATACTTACTAATCCTAAGTACAATGAATCTGAAAAAACTGAACTTGTAGATGAATTTATAGATGGTATGAAAAATGAATATCCAGATCTAAAATACCATGCTACAAAGCAAGATATATCAGAAACTGAATTAAAGCTAACAAAAGAGATAAAAGAACTTGATGTTAAATTAAGCAAAGAAATCTCTGATGTTAGAAAAGAGATAAAAGAACTTGATGTTAAACTTACAAGAGAGATAAAAGAACTTGATGTTAAA
>JAMOQV010000188.1 GCA_027068615.1 Helicobacteraceae bacterium
AGAGATAAAAGAACTTGATGTTAAACTTACAAGAGAGATAAAAGAACTTGATGTTAAATTAAGCAAAGAAATCTCTGATGTTAGAAAAGATATAGCAAATTCTAAAATAGAAACTATAAAATGGATAGCAGGTATGCTTTTTGTTCAAGTTATTGCTATTGGTGGTTTATTTTTAACTGCTTTTAAATTATTTAGTTCTTAAAATTCAATTATAAAGGTTAAAAAATGGCAAAAGAACATTCATTTGATATAAGTGCAAAGATAGATATGCAAAACTTTAAAAATGCTATAAATATGGTTGATAGAGAAGTATCTAATCGTTATGACTTTAAAGGTACAACTTATGAAGTTACTTATAATGAAAAAGCAAAAACACTAGTTTTAGTGGCTTCTAGTGACAATAAACTAGATGCACTAAAAGATATAGTTGTTTCTAAGTTTTTAAAACAGGGTCTTAACTCTAAAGTTTTAGATGAGTTAAAAGTTGAAGATGCTTCAGGCAACACTAGAAAAGCTACATTTAAAGTGGTTGATTATATAGAATCAAAAGAGGCTAAAAAAATCAATGCTGAGATAAAAAAGATGAAACTAAAAGTAAACTCTCAAATAGAGGGTGATAGCATCCGTGTAAAAGGTAAATCTCTTGATGATTTACAAAAAGTTATGAGAGCTATTAAAGAGATGGAATGGGATGCACCTTTAGTTTTTGACAATATGAGATAAAATATATGAAAAAACTAACAATAGCTGAAGCTTCTTCTGAGATAGGTATCTCAAAAGAAGCTATCCACAATAGAATACGGCGAGGTTCATTAGAGTGTATTGTAGAAGATGGTGTTAAGTTTGTTCTCTTAGATGAAAATACAAAACCAATAAGAAAAACTAATATCAGAACAAAAACTACACAAAATGATGATAAATATCATAAACTTTTAGAAGAACAAAATAAAAAACTTCAAGAAAAGATAGAAAAACTTGAACGTGAAACTAGAGAGTTAAGAGATCAAAAAGAACAAATGCTTATAGCTGAAAAAGCAAAGATAGAAGATATTTATATACAAAAAGATGAGCAATTAAAAAGTATATTAACAGCTATAACTACAAATACAATGTTAAATCCACCACAAAAAGGTGTAGAAGATATAGAGATTGTAGAGATAGAAGAACAAAATAAAGATATAAAACCTATATCTTTAAAAAAATATCTAAAACAACAAAACATATCTAAAAAAAGAAGACTAAAAATAAAAGCTAAATTTAAAAAGATAGCAAAAAAAGATGACAGAATAAATATTATAGATGGAAAATATTTTATTCAGCCATCCATCTATAAATATAACGATTTGATTAAATTATAAAACCTATACCTATGGTTATAA
>JAMOQV010000189.1 GCA_027068615.1 Helicobacteraceae bacterium
CTTCTGTAAGTTGTCCACCCTCTTCATATCCAACATACCCAGGGGCTGCACCAACTAAACGAGAAACTGCATGTTTTTCCATATACTCACTCATATCTATTCTTATCATAGCATCTTCACTATCAAATAAGAACTTCGCTAGAGTTTTTGCAGTTTGTGTTTTACCCACACCCGTTGGTCCTAAAAATAAGAAACTACCTATTGGTGAGTTAGAACTTGAAAGTCCTGCTTTATTTCTTTTTATAGCACGAGCTACTGCATGAGTTGCTTTTTCTTGCCCTACTACATCTTTGTTTAACTCTGCTTCAACATTTAAGATTTTTTCTTTTTCACTCTCAAGCATTTTATTTACTGGGATGTTTGTCCATCTTGAGATGATACTAGCGATTGACTCTTCATCAACACTGTTTTTAAGTAGTGTTCCACTTTTTTGCATCTCATCCCATTTCTCATTTAGCTGTTTTTCTTCCTCTATAAGTTTTGGAATCTCACCGTACTCTATCTCTGCTGCACGGTTAAACTCTGACTTACTTTTAGCTAGATTTGCTTCTCTTTTTTTAGCTTCTATCTCATTTTTAATACTAGAGATTCTCTCAAATACTGTTTTTTCACTCTCAAACTGAGACTCTAGTTTTTGTATCTCTTCATTTACATCTGCTAACTCTTTTAAAATCTCTTCAAGTCTTTTTTTATTAGCTGGTGTATCTTCCATTTTAAGTGCTTCTTGTTCTACTAAAAGCTCTGATTTTCTTCTTTTTGCACTACTTAGTACATTTGGTTCAGACTCTATTTGCATCTTTAACTCTGCTGCTGCTTCATCTATAAGGTCTATCGCTTTATCTGGTAAAAATCTATCTGCTATATATCTATCCGATAATTTCGCAGCAGCTACCAATGCACTATCTACTATGGTAACATTGTGATGAGTCTCAAGTCTCTCTTTTATACCTCTTAAAATCTGTAAAGATTGATTTACAGTTGGCTCATCAAGATTTATCGGTAAAAATCTTCTTTGAAGTGCTGCATCTTTTTCAAAGTATTTTCTATACTCTTTTAGAGTTGTAGCACCGATAGTGTGCAGTTCTCCCCTTGCAAGTGCTGGTTTTAAGATATTTGCAGCATCCATACTACCCTCAGATGCTCCAGCACCAACTATGGTGTGAATCTCATCTATAAAAAGGATGATATTTCCACTTTGTTTTACCTCATCTATAACAGCTTTTAATCTGTCTTCAAACTCTCCACGGTATTTTGCACCTGCTATTAATGCACTCATATCTAGTGCAATTAGTCTTTTGTTTTTAAGTGAAGTTGGAACATCCCCACTTTGAATTCTTTGAGCAAGACCCTCAACAAGTGCTGTTTTACCAACCCCTGGTTCACCTAAAAGCATTGGGTTGTTTTTTGTTTTACGGATTAGAATTTGCATCATTCTTGTTATCTCTTCATCACGACCGATTACAGGTGAAAGGTTACCCTCTGCTGCTTGAAGAGTTAAATCAATACCAAACTTTTCTAAAGATTCTAAAGTCTCATCGCCAGATTGAGAGTCTATCGTAGCTCCACCACGAGATTCTTCAAGGTTTTTAGCTAGAGTCATCACATCTACATATTTTTTAAGTAAGCTACTAAATGGTTCAGTATTTAGATTTGCTAATATATAAGTATCTACTGCTAAAAAGCTATCACCATTTTTAGTCATAAAAGCTTCAGCATTTTCAAGTGATGAAACAAAATTCCTTGATAATTTTATATTTTCTTTTGTAACTGAAGATGATTTTGGTAGTTTTTCAGCCAAACTTTTTACTTCAAGTTCAAGTGCTGATTTATCTACATTCATCTTATTAAACATCTGATTTAGTATAGAATCAGAGTTAGTAAGCAATGCCCATAAAAAGTGTATAACTTCTACTTCGTTGTTTTTGTTATAAAGTGCTAATGATATAGAAGACTCTATGCTTTGAGTCATATTATGTGTTAGTTTTTCAAATATATTGTTTGCCATAATGCATCCTTTTGTTTTTAATTGATGACATTATAGCAAGTTGAGTGTATCTTTGTCAAGTCTTTTTAGTCTATCTTTCTTATCTTAATCAAATAACAATAAAATAAAACATTAATATAGCCAGAGTTATAGGCTTTTAATGTTAAAAAAATTAAAATAAAAAAAGTTTATTTTGAAAATATTGAACAAGTAAAAAGAAAAAAATCTTTTTACTTTGAAGAAAAATTATTGTTTATGAACTAGATACATACCAATAGCTTGAAGTTTTTTACCTTTGATATTACCACAAGATTGAGACTCTTTCAAAAATGCTTTTGCTTGAGCTGTTGAGATAAACTCTTTTGAGATTGGTTTACAAATCTTTTTATACATCATCTCACCTTTTTTTATCATCATAGCTTGTTTCTTTTTAATTACAGCCATTTCTTTTGCATGAGATTTTTTTACAAGTTTAACTAACTCATCAAACTTCATTAGTTTTCCACCGTTTTCTTTTTGAAATTTAAGTGCTGCTTCTTTTGTTCCAAAAGCATATTTACTAACCATACTCATAGTACCAGGTTTTTTACTACCTACTACAAAATATGCATCTTTAGATGGGATAAACTTTAAAGTAGTATTATCAACAACTCTAAAGTTAGTCAAATCTCTACCATTTACAACGGCATCTTCTATCATACAAGTTATAGAACAATATTGGTTGTGGATATGACCATGGTCTGCTGCATGATTTGTTCTATAAAACATAGGCAAAGTCATACCACATACACTACAGTACATCTTTTCATTTCCACTTTTTACAAGTGTAGCTTTATCCAAAGGAACTGCTCTATAATTTTTTTGCATATTCATAGCATTTAAACTAACTACTATAAACAACATAGTGAAAAGTATTTTTTTCATTTTATTCTCCTAAAAAATTTTTAAAATTGTATCAAAAAATTGTGAAATAAATGTGAAACATAAATTTATATTATTAAATTTATTATTTTAATCTATAAACTAACTTTACTTCAAGTTCAAAATTTTTAGAAAAAACACCTTTAGGTGGAGGCAATGGAAAAGTTTTTTTTATGGCTTTTTTAACAGATTTATAAAATATTTTTTTTCCATCTATAATATCTATACTTACTAGTTCACCATTTGTAGATACTATAAATTTTACTTTTACAAAACCTTGAATCCCTCTTCTTATAGCTTTTTTTGGATATTTTTTATGCAAAGTTATGGTTTGTTTTATAAGCTTATAATATTTTTGCTTTTTTAGCTCATTTTTTTTATCGTTTATACCATTTTGCTTTTTTTGTACTATTGGTTTAACTATTGGTTTTGGTTCTATTGGCTCTTTTTTAACTACTTTATCTATTTTAGATTGTTTTTTTACAACTTTTTTAACTGGCTTTTTTTTAACTATTTTTTTATGAATTACCTTTTTTTGCTTATGTTTCTTTTTTATAACTTTTTTAACCTTTGGCTTTATAACTTTTTTAACCTTTGGCTTTATAACTTTTTTTTGTTTTGTAATCTTTTTATTTTCATTAGGTTTTAAAATCTCTTTTTTTAAAATAGTAGGCTCTACAATAGTAACTAAAGATACTTTTACCTTTTTTAATTGTTCTTTTTTGGCACTCACCTTTAGATGCTCTTGCAAAAAAAATATATAAAACCCTATAAAAGTGATATATAAAAATAATGTTAAGAAAAAGGACTTAAAATATCTATTCATGTGAGTTACCAAATATTAACAACCTGAGTTCTTGGAAGTATAAAAAACTATTTTTTTAAAATTTGTATTTTAAATTTGCATACATATATCTACCTGGTTCATTTAACAACATAACATCACCTGTTGTACCATCACTAAGAAGAATCAAGTCTGCATAAGTATTTGATACAGCATAAGTTGTATCAAAAATATTATCTATACCAACTGTCATCTCAAAACTATCTCCAAACTCTTTTTTTGCTTTTAAATTTACAACATTATAACTATCTAATGCTTGTTCACCATTATCTGAGTCATAGTTATTCCAAGAGTTTGCATGTATCAACTCTATCTTAGTTGTTAAAGAATCATCAACATCATAATTAAGAGCTATATTTATCTTAAGTGGTGTTATATCTGCCAAATCTGTGTCTGTTTGATTAGTTAGTGTTGTCTCACCTGTTATTGTATTTACATTTGTACTTGTCATAGCTTCATCTTTTTGACCTCTTTGATAAGCTACACCTAAATCTACATACATATTGTCATCAATATCATAAGAACCACTCATCTCAAAACCATAAACATAAGCATCTATATTTTCAAAAGAGTGATATGCTACTGTTGTTGGTGTTCCCATCTTTGAAAATGTTTTTGTATTACCTTTATTAAAATAAACATAATCATCTAACATACTATAAAAAGTTTTAAATTTAAAAGAACCATTATCATACTTTTTTTCAACACCTAAGTCTATCTCTGTATTTGTTGTTTCGTCCAATGTAGGTGTACCACTCATAACATTCACAGAACTGTTAAAGTATAATTCTCTTCCATCTGGAACACGACTAGCTCTACCTATACCTAGAAAATATCTTGTATTACTATCTGTTGTTAGTGTAGTTAAGATATTTGCATCTACAAAGTTGAAATCTCTATCTGCATAAGTTGTATTTGCTGTACTTATAATTGTATCGTTATATCTTGCACCAACTTTTACATTTAAATTATCTATATCTTTGTTGTATTTTACAAATAAAGCATTGTTTGTAGTATCTACATCCTGAATAGAAACTCTACCCGTAAGAGATGTCTTTGTTCCATAACCTATATATATACCATCCCAATTTCTTTTACTATAATCTAACCCAACTGTTAATAAATCTTCATTTATTTGAGTTTCGTTTATAAGTTTAAAGCCTGTCATATCTGTTGTTAGTTTACTTACAACTTCATTGTTTGAATTTTCTATACCATCTGTATTATCAGAATCACTAGATAATCTATACTTTGTACTCATAGGGTGTGTTACTTGTGAATTGTAAGCTTTAAAAGTAAGTTTTTTAGAATACTCGCTTATATCTCTGATAGTATATTTTAAATTATAAATATCACTATTATCATAAGATGCATCCATTTTACTGTTACCATAAAGTACATCATCACTTCTATTTGCTGTTATACTAGCTTCTAAATCTTGATTATCAGTTACTTTTACAAATACTTTAGCCATAGCTGTTTTCTTTGTATATGCATCCATATCCATATATCTATCTTGATATTCTGGATTTTTACCTTGTGCTGTGATTGTATTTGCATTGGCTATCTGTTGAGCCATAGTGTTGCCATCACCATCTTCATACTGAGCACTATTTTCATAAGATGTACTAACTAAAACTTTTACTCTATCGTTTCCACCACTAACTTTTGCACCAACTTTTCTATAATCAAAACTTCCAACAGTTGTTTCAACTTCACCTTTAAACTCTTTTGTAGGCTCTTTTAATTTGACTTTTACCTCACCACTTAGAGTTCCAAAGTTTTCAACATTATAAGGTCCCTCTGTTACTGTTACACTTTCTACATTTGAAGCAACTATATGTGAAGTTGGTGGATCCATTCTATTTGGACAAGCTCCACATATTTTTGAATCATCTACAGTTATAACGATATTATCTCTTTTTTGCCCTCTTAAAATTATATCATTTGCTATACCACTTCTTCTTATCATATCTATACTAGGTATCTGTTTATAAAGAGTCTCAGCTAAATCTGCACTTTTTACCTCTTCGCTACTAACATTTTCTATAACCTTAGTATCTATAAGTTCCCCTTGAACATCAATATCACCCAAATCAGCTGCATTTACACCAATAGCAAAAGCACATATTACTGAAAGATATATTTTACTTTTCATACTCTCTCCAAACATTTTATTCTAATCTTATAATATAAGAAAATTGTGAAAAAATTGTGAAATTATCGGATGAAATGTCTAAGATTATATCTATTGTAGTAGATGTCTATAGCTTCTTTTAATTGAGTGTCACTTAGATTTGAATCATCTTTAAAACCTGATTTTATGATAAAACTATATGGCATTATAGATTTGTTTGAAGATGGGTATTTTAAAAATCTAAAAAGAGCCTTTTTAACTCTTCTTTCGCTACTATATTTTAATGTATATTTATTCATAAAGAGTCTTAACTCCTTTTTATTTTGATGACATTTTAAACAATTTTCATCAAATATATCTCCAAATAAAATTGTAGTAAATAAAATCATAAACAATATTTTTACCATTTTAAAATTACCTTTGTACCTTTATCTTTTAACGAATCTATATTTATTTTTATATTATACTCTTTTATAATGTTATAAATGATGCTATAACCTATACCAAAACCACCATTTGTTTTATCAAACCGTTTATATCTTGTAAAAATCTCTTTAACCTCATCTTCATACATACCTATCCCAAAATCTTCTATACTAAAATGTATTTCATCTAAAGTTATAATGATTTTCGAGCCTACATTTGAGTACTTTATTGCATTTGATATAAGATTATCAAATAATCTTTCAATTTTTAGTTTATCTATAACCAAATATATATCATCTTTTATCTCTTTTTTAAATTCTATATGTTTGTTTGTGGCTAAGATATCAAAATACTCCAACCTTTGATAAAGTGTCTGTGAAATATTTATATTTTGATTGTTTGATTTTTGCTTGTTATTTAAAAGTAAAAAAGACAAATCATCATATATTGTAGAGATAGTTGTTGCTCCAATCTTTATACGGTTTATTTTTTTTAGATTTTTTTTATCTATAGTATCTAAGTTTAAAAGCTCTATATTGTTTAATATAGCACTTATAGGTGTATTTAATTCATGAGTTGTATCTTTGATAAATCTATCTAAAAGTATTAAATTATCACTTAAAGGTTTTATCAACATCTTAGCTATAATAAACGATGTCAAAATCAAAAAAAGTATGATAAATAAAACAACAAATACCATCTTTTTATACTTAGATTTTAACTCATAACCTTTTTGTTTTTGTATAACTAAATAAGCTGTTCCTAGATAATAAGGCTCAACTTTATATATAAAATATATATATTCATCTTTAGATATATATTTTTTATCTTTAAAAACTATTTTTTGTTTAAATGTTGAAAATATCATATTATAATCTATATCATATATAGCACTTTCAAGCCCATCTATTCTAGGATAAATAACAACTTCATCAACTATAGCTTCATCAAAATCCTCTAACTTTGAGATAATATAGTTTGCTTGTGTATTTGTTTGTTCTCTATGTAGATTAAAAATCTCTTCTTTTTGATTTTTTATATATAAGAAACTTATACTTATAACTAGTAATATTGTAGTGCTTAGATATATAAAAACAATATTTAGTATAGTTTTTCTAACACTTTTATTTTTTGATAGTTTAAACCACAAGCTTATAGCCCTGTTTTTTTATACTTATGATTTTTTCTTTACCTATCATCTTTCTTATATTTTTTATATATGTTCTTAAACTTGCTTCACTATGGGTCTCTGAAGTATTCCAAACATTTAAATATATATTTTCAAGTGTTATAATTTTATTTTTGTATTTAATAAAAAGTTTTAAAAGTTGTGTCTCTTTTTGATTCAACTTTATAGCAGAACTATCTTTTAATAAAGTGTTTGAACTTATATCAAAAAATATATCTGTATCTAATTGTACTTTTGTATCTTTTGTTTTAAAACTTCTTTTTACAAGTGTATTTATACGGTGAAGTAGCTCTTTTAAAGCAAATGGCTTTCGTAAATAATCATCAGCACCAACTTCATATCCCTTGTCTAAACTATCTATATCATTTAATGTTGTGGTAAATATAACTGGAGTATATATATCAGAATCTCTTAAATTTTGAACCAATTCAAACCCATTTATATCTGGTAAATTTACATCAAAAATCAGCACATCAAAATTACTCTTATAAAGTTTATTTAAAGCTTCTTTACCATTGTAACTTACATCAACATCAAAATCATTCTCCTCTAAAAACTCTTCAATAGTTTCAGATAGATTTATATCATCTTCTAAGTATAGTATCTTAATCATCTTTCATACCGACTAAGCATAGATGGATTTCCACTTACCCCTCCACTATGTATATATGTTACTTTTTCATCTGTTTGTTCAAGAAGTGTTATCCACATAGATGGAGCATATAACAAATCAAATTCTATACCAGCATCTAAAGTTTTTTTATATATTTCATAAAACTCTTTATATGGCTTAGCGAAATGGTATTTTTTCTTTGGTTGCAATATAATCAAATTTGAAGGGATATCGCATAGTGCTTGCATCTGTTTTTTTAGATAAGAAACATCGCCTATACACGGTGTTGTATAAACCTTATACTGAGGAAGTGCAAGTGCTAAAAAAAGTGCGGTTGTGCCTGTACCAGATGGTGTAGCTAAAACTTTAGTCTCTAAGTTTGCTTCTTTTATCTCTTGTGCTAAAACTTCTAAACCCTCTCTAGCCTCACCTACTGCTCCACCTTGGTCTATGATAAAAGTTCTTTCATCAAGATTTAGCCGTATCGTATTTATAAAATTTTTATACTCATCATAAGGTATCTCAATATGCTTCATACCTAATTTACAAGCTTGAAAATAGTTACCAAAATTTTGTGATTTTTGTGTTTGTGAGATTGGTTTTGTATAATATATAAACTTCCAACCTTTTTTTTGACACATAGCAGATATAGCTAACATAGCATTTGACTGAGTCCCACCATAAGATATAATGGTATCAAATCTATTTGATGGAGTTTGAAGAAGAGTGTATAGTTTTCTATACTTATTTCCTGCCAAATAAGGATCTATAAGATCATCTCGTTTGACAAGAAACTCCCTACCATCTAACACTAAAGTAGATATGGTAGATTTAGTATGCATCTATTTTATAGTTGCTTTCTTTTGAAGTTTTTCCATTGTTTTTTTCATAGCATCTTTGAATTTTTCCATTCTAAGTCTTTGTTCTATAAAAGATTTAACTTCATCAAAAGTTCTTACACTAGCAGATTTTTTACCCTCAAGATAGATTATATGATAACCAAACTGAGTTTTTACAGGTTTTTTAGTGATAGTACCAACTTTCATAGAAAATACTTTATCGTTAAATGCTGGAACCATCTGTCCTTTACTAAAAAAGCCTAAATCCCCACCTTTTGATGCACTAGGACCAATAGAAGCTTTTTTAGCTAACTCTATAAATTTAGCTTTTAAAGCACTACCTTTTAAACCTTTTAGCTCTGATATAATTTTTTTAGCTTCATCTTCTGTTCTAACTAAGATATGACGAGCATGAACACTCTCTTTTTCGTTAAATTCATCTTGATTTTTATTATAATATCTTTTTAACTCTTTTTGAGAAATTTTTATCTTATCTAACTGTTGTTTTTGCCAAACTTGGATAGCTAACTCTTTTTTTATACGAGCTTGAACTTTTTTAAACTCTTTTTTAAACTCTTTAGATTTAAGTACACCAGTTTTTACAGCATCACCGTAAACTAACTCTTTAGCTATAAGCTGTTGAAGAACTTGTTTTCTAAACTCTACTTGTTTGTCTGCTGGAACTTGGTTAAATCTACCTTGAGTAGCTTCCATAAGAGCATTGTTTACATCCTCAGATGTTATCTTTGAGCCATTTACTGTTACTAAAACTTGAGCACTTAGTAATGAACCAGTCAATAAAAATGCAGATAAAAATTTTGTTGTGAATTTCATAGTCAGATACTTCCTTCTTTTAATTATTATTGTAATTTTAGTAAGTTTTAACTAATAGTTATTAAATAGAGTATAAAATACATTTATGAAAAAAGCAACAAGAAAAGAGATTCAAGAGATTCACCAACTATTTGTAGAGAGATATAGTGATGCCGTAACTGAGTTAGAGTATAAAAATGCTTATGAGTTAGTTATAGCTGTAGCCCTATCAGCACAATGTACCGATAAAAGAGTAAATATTATAACACCTGCACTTTTTGAGAAGTATCCAACCGTATATGAATTGGCAAAAGCAGATATAGAAGATATAAAAGAGATTATAAAAAGCTGTTCATTTTTTAATAACAAAGCCAAAAATATTATAAAAATGGCACAAAGAGTTGTTGAAGTATATGATGGTGAGATACCTATGAATGAAAAAGATTTACAAACATTAGCTGGAGTTGGTCAAAAAACAGCTAATGTAGTGATGATAGAATACACAGGGGCAAATCTAATGGCTGTAGATACTCATGTTTTTCGAGTCTCACATAGATTAGGTCTTAGTGATGATAAAACTGCTATAAAAACAGAAGCAACACTTGTAAAAAAGTTTAAAAATAATCTTCATGCATTACATCAAGGTATGGTGCTATTTGGTCGCTATATATGCACAGCCAAAAATCCAAAATGTGATGAATGTTTTTTAACACAGTATTGTAAAACAAAGGAAACATTTAAAGTATGATAAAAAAAACTATATTAATCATCTCTATACTTTTTTTTACAGGATGTGTAAACAAACATGGTATATCTCTAAAGTATTATAGTGATTGTGAAGAATACTACGATATGCAAGGTTATTATCATAAAGATTGTGGAAAAGACGATATTATGACATATAAAGAGATGAAAGCAAAAACAGATGCTTTACTTGGAAGAACTAAACCGATACAACCAAAAGGTAATGTTTGGTAAGATACTTTCTTAACTTATGCTACCTAGGTGGCAGAACTTCTTTTTAAAAATATATATAATTTCAGCATAAATAAAAAATATACATAAAACAAACAAAAAGGAGTTCATTATGTTAGTAACAAGATATAATCCAACTATGCAAATGAGAGAATTTAGAAGAGGTTTTGATATACTAAATGCTATGCTTGATGAGTTTAACCCTCAAACTGTTGATGAGATAAAAACAGATTTTTCTCCAGCTATCAACACTAGAGAGGGTAAATTTGCTTACCATGTAGAAGTTGATCTACCAGGTATGAAAAAAGAAGATATCAATATTCAAGTTGAAGACAATGTACTTGTAATCTCAGGAGAGAGAAAAGTAAAAGATGAGATAAAAAAAGAAAACTACTATAAGATAGAGAGTAATTTTGGTTCTTTTTCAAGATCATTTACACTACCAGATGATGCAGATATTGAAAACATCCATGCAGAATCGACAGATGGTGTACTAGAAGTTGTTGTACCAAAACTAGAAGTACAAAAAGCTGATAAAGTTAAAAAAATAGCTATAAATTAGTAGGAGGTGTTATTATGGATATTGTAAAAAGTACAAAAGACATCACTAAAGAGGTTGAAAAAGGTGTTGAAGTTGTAAGTAAAAAAGTATCTGAAACTTTTAATAACTTGGCTTCTCATCTACCATTTGCTAACCTTGCTAAAAAAGAGGATAGTACTTTTCATATAGAGGTTGATTTACCAGGTGTAAAAAAAGAAGATATAGATATCAAAGTGGAAGATGATGTTTTAGTAGTAACTGCTATCCGTCACTATAAAGAGGAACTTACTCGTGATAACTACTATATCTGTGAAAGTTCATTTGGTAAGATGGAAAGAAGATTTATACTACCTGAAAATATAGATACATCAAAAATAGATGCAAGTTTTAATGATGGAAGATTGGAGATAGAACTTCAAAAAACACAAAAAGCAAAACCAAAAAGCATCTCTATCAAATAAAAAGTTATAAATAAGAGTTCATAGTGTATAATCTACACTATGAACAAAAACACATCCCAACAACTCGTACTAAAAGAGGTTCAAAACTCACCATTAGTCGTAAAAAATCAAAAAGACTTATATCTAAAAAAAGGTGACGACCCTTTATCTAGTGGAGATACTCAAAAATATTTTTACTTTGTGATAAGTGGTAAGATAAAAATCTACGATATAGATTTTCAAACATCAAAAGAACAGACACTTTATATGTTATCTCACGGAGATATGTTTGATGTGGTCTCACTACTAGATGGAAAACCAAATCAATATATCTCTGAGGTACTAGAAGATGCCCATCTTATACAAGTCCCTTTAGATGATGTAAAACAGATGATACTAAAAGATGAAAAATTTAGACAATATTTTTATCACTATATAGCATCTCAGTTAAGATCTATGGAAGATTTGGCCATCAGCCTATCTTTTTATGATGTATATCAAAGAGTGGTTCAGTTATTTACAAGATTTACACAAACTATAGATGGTAAAACAAAACTAAGAGTTATAGATAACCTAAGTCATGAAGAGATAGCTTCTATGGTAGGCTCTGTTAGAAAAGTGGTAAACAGAACTCTACAAAAACTTAAAAAAGATGGCATCATAGAAGTCTCAAGAAAAAACATACATATCAAAAACTTTGAAAAACTTTTAGAAAGTTTAAATACTTAGCTTATTTGATAGCTATAAAAGTTGCAAAATTAGCCCAGCGAAAAACCACTTCACAGTGGCTAAAACCAGCTTTTAGTGCCATCTTTATATTTTCCTCTTCACTATACGGTACTAGTACATTTTCCAAAGCTTCCCTTTTTTGCATTATCTCATACTCTGAGTAACCTTGTGTTTTTTTAAAGTCATAGTAGCACTCTATCAAATCTTTGTTGAGTTTAGAGTGATGAGATATAACCTTTTCACTAAATATAAAGATTCCATCATCTTCTAAAGAGTTTGCAATTTTTTGTATAAGCTCTTCACGGACTAATGGTCTTATAAACTGTAAAGTGTAATTACTTATAAAGATATTTGCTTTTTTATAATCGTACTTTAGTATATCTGCATTTTGAAGTTCTATATCTGCTCCAAATGCTTCACACTTCTTTCTAGCACGACTTAGCATCGCTTCTGAGTTATCAAGCCCAACAAGAGATGCTTTTACTTTTAGTTTTCTATTGATGTTGATAAGCAAAGATGCAGTTGAACACCCAAGGTCATAAACAACTCCACCCTCTTTTAAGTTTTTATACACAAAAAATTCTGTTATCTTTTGGCTCTCTTCATAAAAAGGGACACTTCTTGCTAACATATCATCAAAAACAGCAGCAACTTCTTCGTCAAATTCAAACTGTTTTTTTATAGGTTTGGCAAATACTTTATCGTTCATAATCTTTGTCTATTCAAACTCTGCTGATTGTCTAAAACATAGTCTAGTTTTATCTTGTTTAAACTTTTTATATAGTTTAAATTTCATCTTTTGCAAAGCTTCATCATCTACACCAAACTCTGCTTTTATCTCATCATCACTTAGCCCTGCACTATCCATTGCAAAAAGTTTTAACTCTTTTTTTGTAAGTTTTGATTTCATAACTCCGTATAATTCTTTATCATCTTCTATCAAATCAACTATATCTAAAACACAAAACTCTGCTAATTTTTCTCTAAAATCGTTTTCGTTGTTGTATTGTCTCCATATTGTACTCTCTAGCATCTATATTTCCTTTAGTATTTGTGTTAAATCTTTTTCATTTATAATTATTGTAGCTTCTTTTTTTAGTATATCTCTACCACAAAAAGCTACTCTAGTTCCGGCATGAGCAAACATACTTAAGTCATTTGCACCATCTCCACAAACTAGAGTTTCATCCTCTGTTACACCTAAGATATTTTGAAGTCTTGTTAACATATCACCTTTTGAGTGGCTAAACATCATGTCCCCTCCTACTAAACCAGTAAGTTTTCCATCTTTTTCGTGTAAAACATTTGAAAAATCAGCATCATAACCTAGTATATCTTTTGCATAACCAGTAGCCGAGCGAAAACCACCACTAAAACAAACAACTGTCATACCTCTTTTTTTAAGTTCGGCTATAGTTTCTTTTGCACCATTCATATATGGTAGATTTTGACTGATTTTTTCAACCACTTTATAATCTAGCCCTTTTAAAAGCCCTACTCTTTGTTGAAGTGATTCAAAAAAGTCAAGTCTTCCACTCATAGCTTCTTCAGTTATACGAGCTACCTCTTCGCCGATGCCAAGTTCCTCAGCAAAAAAATCTATAGTTTCACCATCCATAAGTGTAGAATCAAAATCAAAAACTGCAAGTTTTAACATATATATATTTCTCTCTTTAATTATAATTTTGTAATTATATCTAAATAGATGAAAAAAATTTAATACAATAGGGAGATAATTTGGGTTAAATTAGTAAGAAATACTACAACAACCAATATAGAATTGGTTGTTGTATAGAAAAAAGAGTTAGTCTTCTTTTACAAATTTTGAACCACTAACAACAATGCCAATGTCACCCTCTTTCCAGAAGATTGTTCTCCATACTTGATAATATACATGAAACATTATCCAAGCTATAATCCACCACATAGTTATATGGTGAGATATACGAACATCCATAATACAAGCTGTAGGAGATGCACTTCCTATAAGCATATTACTTACAGGTATCGTCCAGTCAGTTGCAACATGTAACATCCACGGCCACCAGTTACCAATAGAGCTAAGTCCAGATGCAAGTCCATGAACATATAGTTGAAGACCTGTTAAAAGCATCCAAGCAAGCATCAAGTGAAATACTAAGAAAAATACAGTATTAAAACTATCTGCATGTGTTGAATCAAAGTTTTTACGACGATTTAAAGTTACAAGATTTATGATAACCTCAACAAACTCTTTTATGTTTTGAGCATTTGGAATTATCTTCTTATATGGTTTTTCAAATCTTGAGAAAAAATACATATAAGCTATAACGATACTACTAACATCAAAGATAATCGCTATCATAAAGTGAACCCATCTATTCCAAGCCATCACATACTTGCCAACAGCAGGGTCAGCTATAAAACTTTGATAATACGGATGTCCAATGTATAATCCTGTAACAATAGCACCAATCATACTAAATGCAACAACCCAATGATTCAATCTCATATAGGTTGTCATCCTTTTTACTTGTTTATATCCAGCTTTCATATTTAAGCCTCCTTAGATGCTACAACCAGTATCTATTTTATAGACACCAAGTTCTTTACCTTTTGTATCAACAACATGCACAGCACAAGCAATACATGGGTCAAAACTATGGATAGTTCTTATAATCTCAAGTGGTTGTTCAGGATCAGCTACTTTTGTACCGATAAGTGCTGCTTCATAAGCACCTAAACGACCTTTATAATCTCTTGGTGCTGCATTCCAAGTTGATGGTACAACAGCTTGATAATTTGCAATTTTTCCATCTTCAACTTTTACCCAGTGACCTAATGCACCACGAGGAGCTTCTGCAAGTCCTGCACCTTTTGATTTTTTACTTACTATATCAAAATCAAACTCTTGCCAAGTGCTATCATCACCAGCTGCAACATTTGCAGCTAATTCATCTACCCACTCCATCATAACATCAGCCATAAGTTCAGTCTCTATAGCACGAGCAGCTGTTCTACCTATAGTTGAGAAAAGTACAGCAGTTGGTAAATTACCTCTTTTTAGGAAGTTTGTTACATATTTTGTAATTCTTTCATCACCTTTTGCAACACCTACAACCATACGAGCAAGTGGACCAACTTCTACTCTTTTATCATCATATATAGGAGATTTAATCCAAGAGTATTTTTCATCTGTTTTTAGATAAGCCATACCATCTTCTTTTTTCTCTAAACCAGTATAGTTAGGTATAGTTGTACCATCGTAAGGGTGTTGAGGCTCTTTAGCATCATACCAAGCATGAGTAACATCTTCTGCTATCTTAGATGGGTCAACCTCTTCACATTTAGTTAAATCTCCATTATAAACAACACCACTAGGGAAAAGTAAAGCAGATTTATAAAAACCATTATCATCAAGACGGAAATCTCCATAAGCCATATAGTTAAGAAGACCACCACCTGTTCCACCTACACCTTTACCTTGCATAAGTTCAGTAAATGTAGCTTTAGTATCAGTTGCTTCATCTGCATACATAGTTCCAGCCATATAAACATCTGGTAAGTAAGCTTGTTTAATAAACTTAGTTCCCTCTTTTAGAAGTGATTTAAAAAGTGCTATACGAGCAGGATTTTTAATATCTTGAACACAAGTTACACCACCAACTACAATAGACTGAGGGTGTGGATTTTTACCACCAAAGATAGCTTGCATCTTAGCCAAATCTCTTTGAATATCAAGTGCTTTTAAGTAGTGAGCAACACCGATAAGGTTTTGTTCTGGTGTAAGTTTATAATGCTTATTACCCCAATAACCATTACCAAATATACCTAAACGACCTTGTTTTACAAACTTAGCAACTCTATCTTGAATCTCTTTAAAATGTCCCTCACCCTCTATAAAAGGATTAGTTCCAGCAACTTTTGCCCATTTTGTAGCTTCTTCACTTGTCTTTTTAGGGTCAGCTTTAAGAGCTGAAACAACATCAACAAAATCAAGTGCATGAAGATGGTAAAAGTGAACTAAATGGTCATGAACAAATAAAGCACCTTGAATAAGATTACGAACTATACGAGCATTTTTAGGGATAGTTACATCAAATGCATCTTCAACTGCTTCTATACTTCTTTGGTAGTGAGTACCTGTACAAACACCACAAATACGCATAGCTAAAAGACCAGCATCACGAGGATCACGACCTTGTAAAATTGTTTCTATACCACGAAAAAGTGTAGATGAAGCATAAGCATCAACAATCGTATTGTTTTCATCTATAACTGCCTCAACTCTTAAGTGTCCCTCAATCCTTGTAATTGGATCTACTATAATATGTTTTTTTGCCATTATTTACTCTCCTACTTCTTCTTTTTTACCAGCTGCCATACTAGCTGCTGCATGAATACCTATACCGATACCTGCTGCTGTTAAAAGTCCTAAACCAAACTCATCAACAGTTTTTTCAACTCCACCTGTTGGTGCTTTGATATTTGCATCTGCCATTGGTCTTTCATAAGCATATTTATCCCAGAAATCTGGTTCAGAACAACCAATACAACCACGCCCAACTCCAACTGGCCAATTTACACCCTCGTTATAACGGATGATAGAACAGTTATTAAATGTCATAGGACCTTTACAACCAACTTTATAAAGACAGAAGTTGTTTTTAGCACCCTCATCACCCCATTCTTCTACAAACTCTCCAGCATCAAAATGAGCTCTTCTTTCACAGTTATCGTGGATACGGTAACCAAATGCAAATTTAGGTCTTAAAAGTGAATCTAATTCAGGTACTTGACCAGTTAAGATATAGTGAATAATAACACCAACCATATTTGCAGGGTTAGCTGGACAAGCTGGGATATTAATAAGTGGTTTACCCTTGATAACATCCATAACACCAACTGCACCAGTAGGGTTTGGAGAAGCTGCTGGAACACCACCAAATGTAGCACAAGAACCAACTGCAACGATAGCAGCGGCATGTTTACTAACACGAACTAAGTGGTCATGCATAGTCTCACCACTCGCACCGATAGTACCAAAACTACCATTATTAGCCATAGGGATAGCACCTTCAACAAAAAGTAGATATTTGTCTTTAAAATGCTCCATTGCATCTTCTAGTTGTTTTTCAGCTTGATGACCAGCTGTAGCTTGAAGTGTTTCGTGAAACTCCAAAGAGATAACATCAAGAACAATTTCATCTATCTTTGGTCCATCTGAACGAAGAAGTGCTTCTGAATTACCAGCACAGTCAGAAAGTTCTAACCAAATAACTGGAGCTCTATTCATAAGTAAAGCAGCATCTGCTACAAGTGGTGTAAATGAAGATGGTAACATCAACATACCAGTAACAGCACTAGCCCATTTTAAGAAATCTCTTCTTTCAATACCATGAGTTTCTAAAACATCACCTATATCAAGTCTATTGTTGATTGGTTGATTAGTTTTTAAACTTTCGATTCTTTCATGACACTTTTTAAAAAGTTGTTCATAATATGCATCACCTTTGTTTGTTTCTACGCGTGCACTTTTAGATGTAAAAAGTTTTTTTACACCCTCTATTTTATCCGACATAGCTCACTCCTATATAATATTAATGAATAATCATTCATCATATTACTAAAAGAAAACTTAGAGAAATGTAATGTTTTTTAAATTAATATAAATTTTATCATTTCCTATATAAGATATGGACTAGAGGTAATTAAAATAGTCAAAAAAGATAAAGATAGATAAAATAAATTTATCTATCTTTTATAAAACTAGTGTAAAAAGTGGCGAGTATTTGAGAAGTAAAGAGCCATACCAAACTCATTGGCAGCTTCTATGATTTCATCATCTCTGATGCTTCCACCTGGTTCAATTACACATTTTACACCAGCTTTGGCTGCTGCATCAATACTATCACGGAATGGAAAAAATGCTTCTGAAGCTAAAACAGAACCAGTAACATCAAGTTCCATCTCCTCAGCTTTTTTCAATGCACAACGAGCAGCATCAACACGGCTAGTCATACCCATACCAACAGCAACCATAGCAGAGTTTTTAACATAAACTACACAGTTAGATTTAGTAAGAGATGCAACTTTATAAGCTATCTCCATATCTTTTTTCTCTTGTGTTGTTGCTTCTGTGCTTGTTTTTAACTCAGCTTTAGAAACCTCATCATCTTGTACTTTATCTGCATCTTGATAAACAAAACCACCATCTATATGCTTAAAGCTATGGCTATCATCAGATAAAACAAGTCTATCAGCACCCATCTCAAAAAGTTTTATTCTTTTTTTCTTAGAAAATACCTCTTGAGCTTCA
Source organism: Helicobacteraceae bacterium (assembly GCA_027068615.1). Taxonomy (GTDB): domain Bacteria; phylum Campylobacterota; class Campylobacteria; order Campylobacterales; family Sulfurimonadaceae; genus Sulfurimonas. Next base: position 18,750 of record JAMOQV010000189.1, read on the forward strand.
TCAGTGATGCGACCAGCGATTACTACTTCTAAGAAAATCTCATTCATCTTCTCAGCTAAGGCTTTATCAACTGTACCATTAACAGCTACAACACCACCAAATGCAGAAACAGGGTCGCACTTAAGTGCTTCAGTATAAGCTTCAAGTAGAGTATCTTTTATAGCAAATCCGCAAGGGTTTCCATGTTTTGAGATACATATAGCATTATCATCTCCAAATGCAGAAGCGATTTTAACTGCTCCACTTAAATCATTTAGGTTATTAAAACTTGCTTCACCTTTTAGAGTTGTAAAGTTGTTTGTAAAATGGTTGTCAAACTCATACAATGCACCTTTTTGATGTGGGTTTTCACCATAACGAGTATCCATAACTTTTGAACCGATTATAAATTGTTTCTCTCCAAAACCACCGTTAAATCTTTTGTTCATATAGTTTGCTATCATACCATCATAAGCAGCTGTATGCTCATAAGCTTTTATCATCAAATCACGACGAAACTCTACTGTATCTGTACCCTCTTCTATCGCACGGATGATAGGCTCATAATCATTTACATCTGTAACTATCATAACACTATCGAAGTTTTTTGCAGCTGAACGAACCATAGCAGGTCCACCGATATCAATGTTTTCAATGATATCATCAAAATTATCAGTTTTCTCGATTGTAGCTTTAAATGGATAAAGATTTACACATACTAAATCTATCGCTTCAACACCTAACTCTTTTGCTTGATCAAGATGACTTTGTTTATCACGACGATGTAAAATACCACCGTGAACAAAAGGGTTTAGAGTTTTTACACGACCCTCAAAACACTCTGGAAATTTTGTAACTTCATCTATCTCTATGGCATCTACACCATTTTCTTTTAAAAGTTTAAAAGTACCACCAGTAGAGATGATCTCATAGTTATTTTTAACTAAAGATTTACAAAACTCTACAACACCCGCTTTATCACTAACACTTACTAATGCTCTTTTTTTCATTAACTAACCTTGAAATAAATTACGAAATTTTACCTAAATTGAGTTTCAATTTGCTTGAATTTTCTCGATGGTTTTTGTTGTACTCTTACCATCTACAAACTGAACCAACTTCAATTCACCACTAAACTCAGTTCCAACAACCTCTTTACCCTCATAATCTCCACCTTTTACAAGTGTATCTGGTGCAACCATCTTTATAAGTTCATAAGGTGTATCATCTTCAAACTCCACTACAAAATCCACAGCTTCAAGTGCTGCTAAAAGGTAAGCTCTATCTTGTGCTATATTTATAGGGCGACTCTCCCCTTTTAGTCTTTTTACAGATGCATCTGAGTTTAATCCAACTATAAGTATATCTCCAAAACTTTTTGCTTCTTGAAGATACTTCACATGACCAACATGAAGTATGTCAAAACAACCATTTGTAAATACCACTTTTTTACCATTTTCTTTATATCTTTTTACTATCTCTTTTATCTCATCAAAACTTTTTATATGAGCATCAGAAGTTGTTTTATGCAAAGATGCCTCATACTCAAATATCTCTTCAAGACTAACAGTAGCAGAGCCGATTTTTCCAACAACCACACCAGCAGCAAGATTTGAAAACTTAGCAACCTCATCTATACTTTTGTTTGCACTTATAGCAAAAGCAATAGAAGCAATAACCGTATCTCCAGCACCAGTTACATCAAAAACCTCTTTTGCAACAGTTGGAAACTTCTGCATCTCTTTATCAAAAGTTGCTATACCATCTTCAGATAAAGTTATAAGAGATATATCCAAATCACACTCATCTTTTAGTTTTAAAAGTGCTTTTTCTAAGCTTTTATCATCTTTTATCTCTATATTTGTCGCTAAAATAGCTTCTTTTTTGTTTGGTGTTAAAAGGTAAGCTCCTTTGTATTTTGAAAAATCACTACCTTTTGGATCAACTAAAACTTTTACACCATTTTCATTTGCTAAAGTGATTATACTTTGTGAGAGTTCATCAGTTAAAACACCCTTACCATAATCAGACAATATAACAACATCATAATCTTTTACACTATCTTTTAAAGAGTTTACAATTTTAGTTTGAGAATTTTTATCGATAGAATTTTTTGATTCTTTATCGTAACGAAGAATTTGTTGAGAGACTGCTATAACACGACTTTTTTTAGATGTTTTTCTTCCATCTTGAATAGTGATATTTGTAGTATCTACATCTATGCTATGAAGCATATTTATAAGTTCTACTCCATTTTCATCATCACCTATAACACTAGCAACTGAAACTTTTGCACCCAATGTATTTAGGTTATTTATAACATTTCCTGCACCACCTAAAACAGTTGTTTCTTTTGCAATATCTACAACTTGAACAGGTGCTTCAGGTGAAATTCTATCACAACTACCCCAAAGATAGTGGTCTATCATCAAATCCCCAACCACTAAGATATGTGGTGTAAAATCTTTAAGAGTCTTCATTATACAACTTCTTCTTTATAAACTCTTTTTATCTCACCTACATAATCTTTTATAGCATCTTCCATCTCAAAGCGAGGCTCATAACCAAGCCCATCTTTTGTAGTTTGTATATCTGCTTCAGTATGGAACTGATATGAGCCTATATAAGGATTTGGGATATATTCACACTCTAAGTTAGTTCCTAACTCTTTTTGAAGTATATCTACTATATCTTGAAAACTTCTAGCTTTACCTGTTCCTACATTGTAGATACCACTTTGTTTTGGATGCATCGCTTTTATATTGGCTTGAATGATATCTTCTATATATATAAAATCTCTTAGTATTTTATCACTTCCTTTAAAAAGTTTAGGGTTTTTACCAGCTAATAGTTGATGACCAAATTGTAATACCATAGATGCAGTTGTATTTTTAAAATACTCATTTTTACCATAAACATTAAAGTATCTAAGCCCAACTATCGATATACTAACCTCTTTCATATACTCACGGCTAATATTATCCATACTTAGTTTTGAAAAACCATAAACATTTTGAGGTGATTCACGACCAACTCTTTGAGGGGACTTGGCATTTCCATAAGTTGCAGCTGAAGATGCATATATCATATTTGCATCGTGAGCTACTGCAAGATTTAGCAAATCTTTATAAGCATTTACATTTGTTTTTATCATCAAGTCTTGCTCTAGTGCCGTTGTATCACTGATGGCTGCTTCATGAAAAATGTAGTCAAAGTTATAATTAACTTCCAAATCAAGTAGTAAATCTTTATCGTTTATATCCCCACTTATAATCTCACCTTTAAAACCTATAAGGTTTTTAAAATGTCCAAAACTTTTTAAATTTCCATTTGAAAGAGTTTCACCACTTCTAAAACTATCAAGAACTACAACTTTTGCATCTGGATGGTTGTTTTGAAAGTAAAAAGCTAAGTTCGAGCCTATAAAACCTGCTCCACCAGTTATTAGTATCATTTTGTCTTTTAAATCATCTTTTATGTATCTCATCTACCCATCCATATTGTTTTATTTTCATATAATGATACACAATAATTCATTAACGAGTATTTAAGACTCAAATC
>JAMOQV010000190.1 GCA_027068615.1 Helicobacteraceae bacterium
TATTCAACTTTTTTTATATGTAGTATCAAAAAATTTCCACTACCTTTAAATTCATAATTACTAACTTCATCAACTACAAAGTCCTCAGGTGTTTGTGTAAACTTAAAATCTATCCTGTTTTCCACTAAATACTCTCTATTTCTCATAATGCCAATACCTTTAATTCTTCTTTTGCTTTTGCTATATCTATTTTTATAGCCTCTTTTAGTTCTACTAGTGTATCAAACTTTTTGTTTTCTCTTATGTAAGATATAAAACTTATACTTGCACTCTCAAGACATATTATCTCACCATCAAGTATATGACTCTCTATAGCAAAACTACCATCAGTACTTACTCTATGACCAACAAAACTAACAGATGGATGAAAATGTTCTTCATTATCAATGCGAGTAAGAGTCGCATATACTCCCTCTTTTGGTATTAAAAAACCATTTGCTGTTATATTTACAGTTGCTACTAACTCTTTAGAACCTATACCCTGCCCTTTTTCAAGACTACCATTTATAGTATAGTTATGACCTAAGAATGAGTTAGCACCCTTTATATCTCCTATACTAAGCTTTTGCCTTATTTTATGAGAATGAACAGAATCATTACGAAACGAAACTTCGCTTACTACCTTTACCTCTCCATCAAAAAGTTTAGATAAATCATCAAATGAGTACTTACGGTCTTTACCAAAATGAAAATCATAACCAACAACTATCTTTTGTAATTTTGGAAACTCTTTTTGTAAAAACTCTATAAACTCTTCTCCATTAAGATGTCTAATCTCTTCTAATTCTATATATTTTATAGGATAGTGTGTAAATTTTTGTCTCTCTTTTTTAGGAGTAAGATTCGCATAACCTGTTTCTATCACAACAATACATCCAAAATCACCAAGTTCTGAAAAAAGTTTTTGATGTCCTATATGCATCCCATCAAATCCACCTATAGCTATCGCTGTACTATTTTTTATAGTAGTAACAGTACTCAAGATTACCATCCTTTCCTGTAAGTTTTGAAGCTGATTTCTCAATCAATCTCCACCCCTTTAATTCACAAGCATCTTCAAATTTTATCATTGCATTTTTTATAGCTTTCTTATCTAAAACAACACCATTTTTATCTCTCTTTACCTCTCTACCAACTTCAAACTGTGGTTTAAAAAGCAAAATTATATTTTTTGAAGCTAATCTATCCACATCATCAAGTATATATAGTAAAGATATAAAAGCAACATCACTAACTACAATATCAAATCTCTTATCACTTTTAAATTTTCTTATATCTGTATTTTCATAAGATAAAACTCTATTATCTTCTCTAAGAGAACTATGTAGTTGATTTGAACCTACATCAACAGCACTAACCTCTTTTACACCCCGTTGAAGCAATACCTGAGTAAATCCACCAGTAGATGATCCTATATCTAAACCTATCGATTTAGATATATCTAAATTAATTTCACTTAAAAATTCATTTAACTTATGAGCTGAACGACTTACATAGTTATCATGTTCATCAATGCTAACAGAGAAATCATCTTCTACTTTAAAAGCTGGTTTTTTTATAATACTACCATTAACTTTTACAAGCGAATTTTTTATATATTCTTGTGCTTTTGTTCTACTATCAGCTAATTTTTTCTCTACTAAATAATTATCAAGTCTTTTCATATAAGTTTCCAATACTTAAGTTACAATTTTTATTCATTAATGAAGAAAATTATATCTAAAAAATTATTTAATAAAAAAATAAATGGTAAAAAGGATTTATTGAAAGAATGGTGGGCACTACTGGACTCGAACCAGTGACATCTACCTTGTAAGGGTAGCGCTCTACCAACTGAGCTAAGCGCCCACTACTGAAAGTGAGTTTATAAATGGCGCGGTGGACGAGACTCGAACTCGCGACCCCCTGCGTGACAGGCAGGTATTCTAACCAACTGAACTACCACCGCAATTTTATTTCTTGCTTTTTGTAAAAAATAAACACCAAAAAATGGCGACCCCTAAAGGATTTGAACCTCCGTTACTATCATGAAGTGATAGTGTCCTTGGCCACTAGACGAAAGGGTCACTTTCATTCATAAACAAAAGGTTTGTTAACAAATGGTGGGCACTACTGGACTCGAACCAGTGACATCTACCTTGTAAGGGTAGCGCTCTACCAACTGAGCTAAGCGCCCATAAGACTAAAACAAAATGGCGCGGTGGACGAGACTCGAACTCGCGACCCCCTGCGTGACAGGCAGGTATTCTAACCAACTGAACTACCACCGCAATTTTATTTCTTACTTTTCGTTAAAAAATTATTCAAATACTTTAATATTCTTCATAATCTTTTTCCTCTACTAAGAAAAAATTTGTTTTAACTTAAAATGGTGTCCTGTGATGGATTCGAACCATCGGCCACATCATTAAAAGTGACGTGCTCTACCAGCTGAGCTAACAAGACATTTTATCTTTTGGCTTAAAGATGGTGGAATTATAGACAAATCAAAACATAATGTCAAGGGTTTTTTTAAGAAATTGTAAATTTCTTAAAAAAAGACCTTTTTATCCATCAATAGCAACATTTTTACTGCATATAAAACACTTTGATACTGCACATAGTTTCTATCTCCATTTAACTTTATTGTAGTTTCAATGTTTTTATCTTTACTTCTTACTCCTATGCATACAGTTCCAACTGGTTTTTCTTTAGTTCCACCACTATCACCAGCTATCCCACTAATAGATAAAGAGTAATCTGCATGACTAACATTTAAAGCACCTTCACTCATCATTTCTACAACTTCAATGCTTACTGCTCCATATTTGTCTATAGTATTTTTATCAACAGCTAGCCAATTTTCTTTTAATTCATTTGAATAAGTTATTAGGGAACCATCAAGTATTTTTGAAGCCCCATTTGTCTTTGTAAAAAAATAAGTAAGCAACCCACCAGTACAACTTTCAGCAAATGAAATTTTTTTATTATGTTTAGATAATATTTCTATTATATAGTATGCTATATCATTAGTTGCTATCATTTTTGTTGGTAACAACTTTTTAGATGACTGTAAAAACTTTGCCATATTTCCAAATTTATTACTAACTATATTTATAACTAACCAACCTTTTATAATCTCTGTAATCTCAATATTTACATCATAAGTTTGTGCTATTGGTTGCAACATAATAATAGCACTATCTTTTTCTTCCTCAAAAATATGTATTTTCACACTATCTTTATCATTTTTTATTAATATCTCAGGTATATATTGCATCTCATCTATTTTTAAAACATTTATTTGAGAATCAAGATAGTTTATAAGATATGTTCCATCTTGAAACAATTCACATTTCTGAGGTAAAAGCATATTATTTTTTAATACTTGATTATCAGCAGTAGCTGTACATATAAGCTTACCAATAGTAGAAAAATTTTGTTTTGTAGAAATAATAATAATCTTAACACCTTTACTTAATTCTTGATCTAAGTACAAAAACAAAGAGTTATCACTCTCTTTAAAGTATGTTATAGAATCTATAAAATCAAATTCCTGTTCTATCTTTCTTAATATATATTCTTTTAATGATTTATTATAAGTAAACTTATTACCAACAAAGATAAGATGTAGTTTCATCATGTAGTGCCCTTTTATTCTTACTCTACAGTATTATAGCAAATTTAACTACTTTTAAACACATTAAAGATATAATGCAAAGATTTTAAAACTCACTTAATGACTAGGAATTTACAAATATGGACTACAAAGAAACACTACTCTTACCTACTACTAGCTTTGCTATGAGAGGCAATCTTATGAACAACGAGCCAAAAAGATATGCTTCTTGGGATGAAAACAAAATCTACGAGAAGATGAAAGCAAATCGCAAAGGTGCTTCAAGCTTCACACTTCACGATGGACCTCCGTATGCAAATGGTCATACACATATCGGTCATGCACTAAATAAAGTTCTTAAAGATATCATCATAAAGCATAACTATTTCAATGGCAAATCTGTTCGTTTTACTCCAGGTTGGGACTGCCATGGACTACCGATAGAGCAACAAGTTGAGAAAAAACTTGGTGGTAAAAAGAAAAAAGAGGAGCTAGAGGTTTCAAAAGTAAGACAACTTTGTCGTGACCATGCTAAAAAATTTGTAGATATCCAAAAAGAGGAGTTTAAACAGTTAGG
>JAMOQV010000191.1 GCA_027068615.1 Helicobacteraceae bacterium
CATAGAGCTCATCTGTAGTAGAGTTGCAACGCTCTCTTGCACTAACAACTTCATCATAAATGGCATCAAAAAGCCCACTCATCACTTGAGCATACAGACCTGCTTTGTTTTTAAAGTAGTAATAAATTAAGGCTTTATTGACATCACTTGAGTTTGCTATATCATCTACCGTAGTAGCATCAAAGCCTTTTACAGAAAAAAGTGTTCGAGCCTCTTGAAGTATTTTGGCTTTTGTTGCGTTAGCATCTCGCTTCGTTTTTGACATTTGCTTCCTTCTAAATAACTAACCATTTAGTTAATTATAGCACATTTATAAGTATTATTCAATATTTTGCAGATTAGATTTCTTGCAGGAGAGATTGCTGTTTTGTCTTCGTTGATTTTTAAAACAGTACTCTGTAGTAAGGAGTAATTAGTTATGTTTTATAGGCAATCTTATACTAAATGATGCCCCAAAATAGATTGTTCCATTAAGTGTAAATTCTCTGTTTTCATTGCTGAGTGAGCCATCAAAAAGCTGTTCAACAATTCTTTTGCTCATAAAAAGCCCTATGCCCGTTCCGTGTGATTTATGTTTTGTTGTAAAGTAAGGTTCATATATTTTTGCTGCAACATCTTTTGGTATACCGCCTGCATTGTCAGTAATATTGATAACGACATCGGTATCTTCTTTAAATACTTCTATGTATACAACTTTTTTTTCTATATCTTTTTCTCTGAGTACATCTTTGGCATTGTTTAAAATATTTAAAAAAACCTGTGAAAGCTGTGAACTACTTCCATTTACTAACAAATTTTTTTCTTTTTGATTGACAACAAGTTCAATGTTGTTTTCCGTATAAGTAGCCTCTACAAGTGTGATTGATTTTTTTATAACATCTTCTATTGTAAAGAGCTCTTTTTGTTTGTCATTTTTATAAAAATCTCTAAAATCATCTATAGTCTGAGATAAGTGTGTGGTATATTCTTTGATTTTAACAAATGTTTCATCCAGTTCTTCATCACTTATAAGATTGTTTTTATACCGTATTCTTGAGCCACTTGCCAAGGTACTTATAGAGCTAAGAGGTTGCCTCCACTGATGGGCTATATTGCCTATCATCTCTCCCATGGCAGCATATCTTGACTGTTGTATGATAAGTTCATCTTTTTCTTTTTCATTGCTTATATCCTGAATATTGGCAACAACAATTCTTTTATCTTCTTCTACATTTGTACCAAATGAGATTCTTATTGGAAAAACTGTTTTATCTTTTCTTTGTGCTTCGAGTTGAAAAACGGTATCTTTATGTTTTAATTTTCCTGTTTTTATAAACTCCAAAAGACCTTTGTTATGAGCATCTAAATACTTTAACGGTATGATTCTGTCATCATTGAGTTTTGTATGAAGCATCTCATCAGCACTGTATCCAAAGATTTTCTCTGCACTTTTGTTAAAGGTCAATATTTCAAAATCAGAATTTACAGCAATGATTGCATTGGTGTTTATTTGCGTAATCATATCTGCATACTCTTTTTGGGCATTTAACTCTTTTGTTTTTGTGTTAATGATATTATTTGCCGGTCTAAAGATAAAAAGAGCTTCAAATGCCAATGTAAAGAGTGTTAATAATAAAATATATAATTCATTTTGCTGTAACTCTTTTGTTTTTTCTTCTGCTTCTTGTTGGTAAATAGATACAGCATAGTCTAAATCTTTAAGTATTTTTTGAGAATGATTCAAAAGGTATGATAAACTTCTTCCATCTCTGCTATTTAAAAAACTTTTAGCTCTTTTGATGTACTCTTTTACTTCAGCATCGAGCATCACAGGCTTGGAAAAATAGATATCATACAACTTTTTTGACATTTTTCTCGAGATTAAATCATTGTGAGACTTTTCCATCAAAGAGATAGCCTCTTTGAGACTCTTTGTTTTGTAGTTAAGAGCAAGAAGTGGAATCTCCTGTGAAAGCATTCTTTGTTTTCCACTGATATTAATAAGTTCGGCATCTTTTGCCTGTGATTTTATAAGTTGCGTAAGATTAAGGTAGCCAAGAGTGGAGAGAATTGCTATTAATGAGAGTGCAAAGATGTATTTTTTGGTAAATGAGAGTGAAGATAAAAATTTCATCACTAAAAATCCTCAACTGGTTGGGAAAAATAGTACCCTTGAAATTCATCAACACCCAAAGATTTAACAACATCAAACACCTCTTTTGAGTGTACAAATTCAGCAATAGTTTTTATGTTCAGTGTATGAGCAAAATCTACAATGGTTTTTGTAATGAGATAAGAGTTTTCATCGCTGTCAATATTTTTTATAAATGAACCATCTAGCTTGATATAGTCGGGGTTTAGTTTTAAAAGATGGGCAAAGTTGGAATAACCACTTCCAAAGTCATCAATGGCAATTTTACTGCCTAATTCTTTAACACGGGCTATAAAACTGGACACTTTTCCATAATCTTCAATACTTTCACTCTCTAATATTTCAAATATTATAAGAGAAGCTATCTTGTTCTCTATCAGTTCTTTTGTAATAAAATCAACAAAATCAACATTTAAAATATCTTCAATAGCAAGATTGACACTGATTACCGTATTTGTCTCTTTTACCTTTTTAAATACTTTTACAAGCATAGTCTTCTCAAGATATGGATAAAGTTTAATTTTTTTTGCTATATCTAAAAAGTAAAAAGGAGCATATACTTCATTCTCTTCTGCAATTCTCATTAATGATTCGTACTTTAAAATATTGCCATCCCTGTCTACAATCGGTTGATAATAAGGGACAATAGTGTCATTTTTGAGTGATTTTTCTATGATAGAAGTCCATTTAATATCATTTTTATATTCATTTTCCAAATTACAGCTATCATCATAAATAAGGTACTCGATTTTATCTGCTTTTGCCTTTTTAAGAGCCATATCAGCTTTTGCAAAGGTATCTGTTTTTTCAAAAGAGACACCGATTGTTACAGAAATTCTTATTTTTATATCAAACTTTGAACTATAAACCGGATTACTTTTTATTTTCTCTATAATTGATTTGATGGTTTGGAGACATTTTTCTTTATCAAACACACTCTCTTTTAGTAAAATAAATTCATCAGAACCTGTTCTGTAGATATTACAGCCACTCTCTTTTGTCATATCTTCTAGCAAACGAGCTACAGAAACAAGAACAATATTTCCGATATACTCCCCATAGAGATCATTAACGGTTCTAAAAGAGTCTATATCTACAATGATTACAATTGGATTTTGCAATGATTGAATATCTTTAAAAAAGGCTTTTCTGTTTTTTAGAGATGTAAGCTCATCTGTAAAGAGCCTTGTATAAAGCTCTTCATTCTTTCGTTGCAACTCTTTTGTCTTTTCATTGACTTTTTGTTCTAAGCTTTGATTCATCTGTGCAAGAGAGAGTTTTAATCTTTCATTTTCAATGCCAATAGAAGCCTTTTCAATAGCTTTTAAAAGCAGTTCTATATCGATGGGTTTTAGTATATATGCTGTAACAGACTGCTCTATTGTTTGGAGCATATACTCAGTATCATTAAATGCAGTTGTATAAATGATAGGAATATTAGAATCTATTTGTCTGATGGCATTGTTCATCTCAATGCCATTCATATTGGGCATCAGAATATCGCTGATAATCAGGTCAATATCTTCTTTGTTTTGTTTAAAAAGTTCCAGCCCATCTTTGCCGTCAACTCCGATAATAATTTTTTTTACAAAAGGTGCAATATTTTGAGTCACATCCTCACGCAGAGGTTTTTCATCTTCTACATACAAGACTGTAAAAGTCTTTATCAATTCAAAATTCAATTTTATTTTACCTTTTTAGGAGTTTTGCAAATAGGTTTATTATATAACATATTTTTTATTGTTTTCTTAAAATGTTCAATAATAATATTGCCATATATCAACTAAGTATATATTTCTGAGTGATATAATGAGTATATACGAATTTTTGGAGTGATATTATGATAGATGTACAATCGTTTGGAGCGACACAGGAAGTTACCGGTTCATGCCATATCTTGCACTTTAATGATAAAAAGATTATGATCGACTGTGGTATGTTTCAGGGTGAAGATGAAGATAAAAATGAAAAGCCTTTTGATTTTGATCCATCAAAAATTGACTATCTTTT